>CALKVB010000547.1 GCA_937996605.1 uncultured Oxalobacteraceae bacterium
ATTTGTAGGCAACCATTCGCTTACCGCTGCGTTAAATTTCCATGATCCCATCCGAAGACAAGGTAAATGAGGCGCTAAAGGTATTTTCCGATTGGACCCTTCCGTGGACGTACGCCAGAGAAGTGCTTTCGAAGGCTGGCCTGACTGGCGAGGAAGTCAGAGTGGTGGAGGCCATATGGAAAGAAGCAAACGAAGCGAAGCATTGGGTAGAGCCAAGCTTCCGAACAGGACCTGAGTTGGTTCGACAAGAACTTCAAAATTCCTATCCATGGCTCGATGCAGGGGCTATCGATAGCGTTATTCGCGGAGCGTCATACCAATGGAAATGATCTATTTAACTTGCAATTCAACCCCGACGCTTCGCGCCGGTCAACGTGGACCTTAGGCATTGTGAAAATGAGACGACTCACATCTCTGTTACTCTTGTTGAGTATCGCGGTACCATGTATAGCCGACACTTATACGCTGCCGTTTTTCTCTATTTCGACACCCTCAGGTTGGCACGTTGATGACTTGTCGCGTCCCGGTTCTGGCTCAATTTTTGTTGCGCGCAATCGGGACGAGCCAGCTCCCCAACTGATCGTGAACTACTGTCAATGGAATGATATTGGTGGTTGTCGACGCGAGGATTGCCGTGTCGAGTCGGTGCGGGAAAATATTTGGACTCCCATACCCAATGTAGAACCTATAGTTGCGCAGAACCTTTCGACTCTTAAAGAATATCGGTATACGGAAGAAGTTGCGCGTGCCGGTATTCCATTCTGGGTGAATGCCTCTTACACCTGTACCTCGAATGGCGTCGTTTTTGTACTTGCAATCTCGATGGTCTCGAAATCGGAGGCGATCGATTTGGTCAATTCTGCCGTTTCATCTATTCAATGGAGCAAACCTTTGCTCGATATCGAGACGACTACCGAGATCAGCAGCACTAAAGCAAAGTGAAGGAAGATTTGCTTATCCCGCGGGTGAACACAGATCGCCGGCAATGGGTTGTACCACGCGTTGTCACCTTAGATCATGAGCGACTCTTACTTATTCTTCCACCCAATTCTAAAATTCGCACCTAACCCAGCAATGAGGGGATTATCTAATGCTTAATTGGTTTCAGAGTAAAGAAAGTGGCAGTAGTGGTCTCGATTTTTCTGCGATTGATTCGCAAGCGAAGGCAGAAGTGCTCTTTGCAAATGGTAAATTGAGTAAACTATTCCTCATGCCGTTGGAATTTGGTGGTGAGGATTATGGAATGAATGTCGTTTATGTTCCAATATTTGCGGCGGAAATGAAGTTGAGTATCGACACAAATGTAATCAAACCGCTGGTTGAACAAGGAAAAATAAAGCAGTATCAGGCGGCGCCCCAGTATCAAGGGAGTAGCTTTATTCCAAATTCGATAATTGTGACAGCTTCTGATCCAAGTAGTTTTTCAACTGTCATACGAATTTGGGGAAATGCGCTTCATGAAGATCAATAGTTTCAACATGAATCAGAATCACTTGTTGCTCAATTTTGGAAAAACAATGGAGACTTTGCTCTCATTCGCTCATCGTTAGGGAATCAATGGAAACGTCGTTACTACTCAAGGCAATTAAATATAAAGCGTGGGCCGATCGCCGGACTCTGGATGCAGTAAGTACACTCGATCCAGTTCACAGTGCGTCGTCTTTGGCTTTCTGTCGTCAACAACTCAATCACTTAGTGAGAGTCGAAGAAAATTTCAGGGCGCGCCTCCAGTCAGAGCCCGAACCGCACGCATCTACTAACACTGAAGTTGTACCTGATCTTGTAGATCTTGATCAGCGATTAAGCGCTTCAAATGTGTGGTTAGTCAGTTATGCCGCAGGACTAGCGGCAGAGCAGTTTCATCAGACTGTGAAGTTCAAGTTTGTTGACGGCTTGCAGGGATCAATGACACGACAGGAAATTCTTTTTCATATCGTCAATCACGCAACCTATCATCGTGGCGCTATAGGTCATGCACTCGATTTGGCTCATGCAAAGCGCCCCGCAGATACCTACACGGTTTTTATTCATGCACTCGAGCCCCATAGGCGTGAGGCTTAGGTATTGCGTTAAGCGAGCCAAATACAACAGGCCCGCTTGGCTCTGTTGGCGCCTCGCATTCCATTCTTACCTCCAGATTCGAGCCGCCGTGCAACAACGGTCTGATCAACTCAAACCTTAAGGTACAAGATGAAACCACTTTCAGTTACGATTCCACCGACTGTATTGAGAGACGAAATCTCAGCCGAGATGATTCGCTGTTGGGTGGTAAAAGGTAAGCGATGGACTTCGATTCATACGGATCTTTTGAAAATAGATCGTTTAGCGCGGAATGGGCATGGGAGCTATTTGGGGCCGATTCGGCACGACATATTTTAAACTCCATTGCTTTGAAATCGGGAAAAAGCGCAGTCAGTAATCATGGAACAGATTATCATAGCAGTGCAAGATGAATTATCTACCCCTGCCTTCATGCATCGCGGAGGGCATGTTGGATAAGAATCTTTATTATTCGCTTAGTTTAATTCGCTTAGTTTAATTCGCTCAGTTCAGGATCAACGACTAGATTTTTGATTTGCCTAGCGTAAACCTAAGACCTCTATAACTAACTATCTCTTTCTCTCATATTGACAGGAGCCTTCAAAATGCTTAACTCTTCTCGCTCATTTTTGCTCGCGACTTTTCTCGTTTGTACTAGCGGCTTGTCATGGGCGCAGATGCCAGTTCAGGCAAGTCCCAATCATGAAGAACTATTGAC
>CALKVB010000548.1 GCA_937996605.1 uncultured Oxalobacteraceae bacterium
GATCTACACAGGCGAAGACACTCTTTCCCTACACGACGCTCTTCCGATCTAAAAGCATCAGTATTTTTTGAATCGCCAGAAAAGCCATTAACACCAAAACGATTTACCCAGTCTGCACTCAAGAATGGGGTATCACTAGCGTTAAAAACACAAATGCTTTATCAAGGAAAACATATCTTTATCAACGGCGAATCGTTCAAGGTAGGCCGTGAAGATAAACTGATCTTATCGAAGCTAGCGAATCAACGCCATCTGAGCGCTGAAGATATGGCATCGGCATCAGACGACGTACTTGAAGCATTCTGTATTTGGTATGAGGATGGGTGGTTAAACATCACCCCAAAATGAAGGATTTACTACAATTTTAGCGCTTTAAAACAGTGGAAAAGTACAGTCTTTTGTCCGACAAACAACGAACAATAGAATAAATGATCGGGAAAACACAAAATTAGTTCATTTTTTTGGAAAAAATAGTCGCTAGCTATATTCGATTGACAGAAAATTCATTATAATCCGCGGTTAGGAAAGTTTCGTAGGATTTGCAAGGTCATTTTGATTTTCTGCCGACGGCTTAACCTATTGAGCGATAATTACCGGTAATTATTCATCGCAAGTTTGTTGTTTTTTTAGATCTATTTATTGAAAGTAAAAACATGAAAAAATCACTTTTGCTCGTTTCCTTGTTGGCAGTAGCTTTGGTTGCTTGCGGTAAGAAAGAAGAAGCTCCAGCATCTGCATCTGCTTCTGCAGTTGAAGCAGCTCCAGCATCTGCAACAGCAGCTCCAGCATCCGCTCCAGCAGTTGAAGCAGCAGCTTCTGCAGCTTCTGCTCCAGCAGCAGCACCAGCAGCTGAAGCAGCAGCTTCCGCAGCATCTAAGTAATTTTTGTTACTTCAAGAAAAAGCCGGTCTATGACCGGCTTTTTTTTGCGCCTAAATTTCTTGCACTTCAAATTTATATTCACCAGAACTGTTTGAGGGATTGAGTAGACAACCCAAATACAAACGTAAATGATCCGCATAAAAAAAGCAGGCCTTGTGGGCCTGCCTTTTGTATTTACCTTGAACCTATTGCTGAAAAAAATTACCTAAACAACTACTTCAACTGTTCATTCAATACTTTTAAAATCTTCTGAGCAGCAGGAGTCGCAGCAACTTTTCCATCTTCTCCATGCACCGTGACGTGACTGACTTCACCACTTTCTTTCACAAAGATACGATATTTCTGTCCATCTTTCGCGGCGTCACTTGAGCCCCAAGAGAACAGTTTCGCAAAGAAGCCTTCGCTTGCTCCCTTCTTCTTAGCGTCAATATCCTGGTCGATATACTGAACGTAATAGATGCCTTTAGAGCGATCACGATCTTCAATGGTAAAGCCAATACGATCCAACGCCAAGCCAACACGACGCCAAGAGCGATCAAAACCTTCATCTGTCTGCAGATAACTTAAGTCGTTCAAAGTCAGAATTTTGGAACGCGGCGCACCGACGTTAGCTGAATCGACTACCGCCGCTGCCACAGTGGCTTTCGCTTTAGCAGAGTCCGCCCCCAAGCGCACCATTAAGCGGGAAAGGAATTCTGCCTCTAAGCCTGGGTCATTCGCGCGCGAGGTCCACGCTGTATTATCTTTTTGTAGCCCCGTATAGATCTCCTGTGCGCCACGGTGACTGATGTAAATCTCCACCTCACCATTCGAGCCTCGTTCAACGCGTGTGCGGAATTTATCGCGCTCACCAGTTGAATACAATGAATCGAATACTTTACCGAGTGTGGCACGTATCATGTCTTGAGGAATCTTACCGCGATTTTCAGCCCAGTCGGTTTCCAAGATTCCCGTCGTTTCATTTTCGATGTTAATCAGAAAACCGTTTTCTTGCCAAAAATCCTTTAACTGAGGCCAAAGTACTTCAGGCGATCCTTTGACCACTAAATAACGCTGCGACCCATCTCGCGCAATTCTGGCATCTTTGATCTGTGTAGGTGCAACTATACCGCCAGCAGTGGCGACAGCACCGCCCGTACGTTGCTGCAAATAAGATGACGCAGTCGCGCTTCCCTGTTCCGCATCTGGAATCGAAAAACGACTATCACGGCGTATTTGGGTGAGATCTGGCGGCACCTCTAGTGATACGGTCTTTGCCTTACTCGCACTGCGATAATCAATTTTATTCTCGGAGAGATTTCCGGTGTATGTACATCCAGCGGTCAAACCAGCAACACCGATGATGCCTGCCCAAGTCAAGGCACTTACCATCTTCTTATTTGCAACTACGCTTTTTACCATGTGAAAAATCCCTACGAATTGTAATCAATTAGTGTACTCAAAATAGCGATGCCTCAAGAATGAGCCCGCTATTTACACATTGTCGCATTCAAGCCAACAATCCAGCTTCACGCAATGCGGAACGAACAATATCATGATATTGGCTAGAAAGGCTAACCAAAGGCAAACGAAT
>CALKVB010000549.1 GCA_937996605.1 uncultured Oxalobacteraceae bacterium
AATATTCATTGGCACCACTCCCCCATACATCTACCGGAAGATTTCGCTTGAGGATTTCGCCTGCCAAATCATGCCGATAACGATGTCCTGGAAAGAATATACGATTTCCGACGATGATCGACATGAGAAAAGGTTTTTCATCCCACGTTGTTACCTTTTTAGGCGAACCATACATCATGTAGTGGTAATGCAGGACCCATGGTGCATGACACCGGTTGGTTAACCTGCCGATGATAAATCGGTCGACTCGATGTTCAAAGTTGAATCGGTCCTTTTCGTTAAAGGGGAAAAACTCGACCGGCTCTGCTGCTATGCCGATAATTCGTCTTTTCGGAAACTCTTCAAAGATTTGATCGGGAGGCGATGTTGTGGAGAAAAATACAAAATAGTCGGCTGGTCCGCCACTAACATACTCAATTTGTGCGTGCGGATATACAACTTGGTAGATCAGTGCCCATGACTCTGGATAAATGCGAACGCGAATCTTTCGAGACACAACGGCCCGTTGGTGTAATTGTTTGGAAAATCTAGCGTTTTTTGATAGATTCGCGTTTAGACATGGAGAGGTATCAAACACAGCAATGACCGCGACCAGCGAAAGTACGCTTACTATCCATAAAATTCCAAACAAATACATGTTATGTTTTTCTTAATGATCAGACTAACGCAAAGTGAGCGCAACACTCAGCCTTAACGTCTCTCATCTGCCACGTGGCTGGTCCCATGCGCATCTCTTTCACTCCCAATACACCCAATACCCCACTCGTTTCATGGACCAATTCTTGCAACACTTGACACGTCTTCTCATCCACTGGTTCCGTAAAACGCACCAAAGTCATGTGTACGATGTTGTTGTGATAGGGCTCAAAAAGAGGATAACCCAAACGCTTCAGTTCGCGTCGCAAGGATTCACGCACATGATCCACCCCGAATGAATCACTACCGCACATCATCAGCGATTTGGGAGTCAATACCAATTGATCCATGCGGCACAAAAAGGGTTTGCAACGATTCACCAAGAAAGCCTCGATGACGGAATAGTAATCGTCTGGCAACTGAACGGAATTGAACACATCAAACCCAATCAATTGCAAAAAGGTCCAATGCAATCCTTGGCCCACATCATAGTGCAAATGATTGGGCAATAACTCTTTCAATCGCTGCTTCAGGGCAACAAATGCCTCGGTGGGTCTCCAGTTTTGAGTAGAAGCCATAGTATACACCGCATGGCACAATCGAGGGTCCTTCTGCAAGAGCAATGGGTCGCCTTGAATCCCATTTCGATTCACAAGATCCAGATTTCGAGTTTTCATCTCCCCATACACTTCCATCAAACTCAAATGGCGCCACAAAGGCACCAATTCTTCACCCACCGCTCGGATCTCGTCCGCGGTTCGCACTGCCCAACATGCGGCAACCGGCACAGCCACAAACTGCCGATGGCCACGAATACCGCAATCCACCACCGTTGACAGATAGTATTGTCCATGAGTCAAGCGTTTCTGCTCCAAGACATGTTTCGCATCCTCCAAAAAGTCCGAAGCGCGTTTCCACACATACAAACCGGTGCAAGCCGTTTCACTGATGCATTCCTTTTCTTGAATTCGACTCAAGAGCCCGTCTTCGGTTTGAATGTAGCTATTGAGAGGATCTTTGGAGGAAAACACCGTCACCGCACCATCTTTGGCGCGATTCAGCACATCCTCTAGTCCATTCCATCCCAAAATGTGACCGCCATCTGCGATGACCAAGGGGCGATCGTTGCGCAGTTCAGATTCGGCCAATAAAACGGTCTTGACCGCACCCAATTGATCGTGCTTGACCGAAATCAGCTTGATGGGATCGTAGCGCACCAAACGAGCCAGCAGTGAGTCCAACTCATAGTGAAGCCGCTGCGCCTCAGGTACCAAAAAGATCCAACGACGACGCAAAGAAGGATCTGATTGGAGCGCATTCAGCACCCATTCCCACACGGGTTTTCCATTCAAATCCATCAATCCAAACGGAACCTCGGATGGCAACTGATTGGGCCCATCCAACCAAAAGGTCTGCGGCGGGCGAGCCAGAGGAATCACAATGGTCACATCGGTCTCGAATCCTTTTTGAATTGCCTTCCACAGTTTCTGACACTGCACATCCGAAGACTGTTGCACCCGAAACAAATGGGCTCCCGCGCGAACGGCCGCTTCAAACCCCTTGACGGAATCTTCCACCACCACACACTCCCAAGGTTGAACTCCGAAACAGTGGGCCACATGTTGATACAAATCTGGAGCTGGTTTAGGGTGCGCCACGTCTTCGTTGCCATAGAACGCATCCACCACATCCAGCAAATTCAACTGCTCCAAAAAGGCCTTGACCGACGCCTTGATGCAGTTGGATGCCACCGCAATGGGAAAGCCTAACGCTTTCAGTTGAGACAACTCGGAGCGAATGCGATGGGCGGGCGGTAATTGCTGGATCGATGCCATGGTTCGTTCCTGCTTGGCCTGGAAAATGGCATCATGAGTCGAAGGGGGAAGATTCTTGTAACGCGATAAAAGTTCCAGCTTTTGACGCGTCGACAAGCCGTCATAAATGTGGTGATGTTCGGGCAGGGTGATTTCATACTTGGAACCCACCGTGGATCGAATGGCTTCATTCAAGGTGTGGTAATGCATATCCTTGGAATCCACCAATACTCCGTCCAGGTCGAAGACGACCAGCTTGGTGGGAGTCTGCTGCTTGTCGAGAATCTGTCGCAACGAAAGCACATCGTCCGCACAGATGCCAAAAGGTCGTTCCGTTGCATCCGGTTGCAGCAATGTTTCGGGATGGTCAAACATAACGGCAACCGAATTGCGTTGAGGCAAAGCACAGTTGGGATACGTCCATAGCACGTTTCGAGAAGTTAAAGTGTAGTCGTCGCGATCATGGAAGAAGCAATGAATGCTGGGATCCGTCACTAAAGCTTCCAAAGCCTCCATGTTTTTACAATGAACCCACACGCCGGATCGGCGCAGCAGGTCAAGACTGGGCAAATCATATTGGGGACGGTCATGACCCAGCGACCATTTTTCGTCCACCAGCCAAACGTCGACTTCTACGTCAAAGCCTTGGGCCAAGGCTTCTTCAATATAGTCTGGATGGTTTTCACGGTCTGGATTGCGTCCATTCACGTTGCCGCGATGTGCAATCAGTCGAACCCTTCGAGGGCGAACATACTCTTGCAAAAACGTGACGAGATCGGCAGGAATACCCAGCCCATACATCCGCTTGCAAAAGGACAGCTTGAACTTCATGCCTTTTTCCACTCCTTCGTTGTACACTGGGGCCACGTATGCCTCTCCGTTGACACGAATGTTTTTGGCGATCATCTGCTCGGCGCACGTCACATAGTCAGAGCCATGGGTCCAATAGTAAATCCCGACCGTGGCATTCTCAGAAATGACCTTTTTCTCTTGTAGATCCGTCAAGTTTCCATTTCCATCCGTCAAGGCATACGACCATTTGGTGTCGTTCTCCTTGATGTCTTTGTGAAAGCACAAAATGTTTCCATCCAAACCTTGCTGGCTCTGCTGCAAGATTTCTTTCCAAAAATCAGATGCAGTGGTATTCCATTCCACATACTGATCAGAATTGACTATCAGCAATGGCGTTTTGTTGTCGATCCATTCTTTGGCGAGTAAAGTGGTGCACGCGGCACCCTCGGTCAGACCTTCGCACTCCACAAACGATACTTTGGCCTTTCCTTGGTTCAAATCGGGCATGGTGTGGCCTTTGCGCACCACAAAGATCCAATGAATATCGACTTCACAGGATTGGAGGTTATCCATGACCCACTGGATCATAGGTTTTCCTGCTACGTCGATCATCGGCTTGGGCTTGTGAAAACCAACTTTGCGAAAGCGAGAGCCTTCGCCCGCCATGGGTACGAGTACGTTCACCAACATGCTTTTTATTGTTTACGCAAAAACCAGAGGTACAAACGCGTTTCGTCGCAACAAACGCAATCCAGCCGTTACGGATTGATGCGCTATTTCTATTCCGTGCCACAATCGTTCAAGCTCTTGACGCTTCTCTTCCGATTGGACGTTCTGTCTTGTTTCCAGATAGTATTGCCGACCCATGTTGTATCTTTGAAGTTCTGCAGCGGAAATGGCTTGTACAAACATCTCTCTTTCATTTGTAGAATGTCGATGAAACGCATCCCAATCAAATTGAAGAGGATTGGAAAAGAAATTTCTCACCAATCTAGACACAGGATCGTCGGCCACCATGTTTGGATGGAAAAGTGATGCATCGGAAAATCTCGAAAGATGCTCAAGGAAATTTCCATTTTGGGGGGCACAAAGCAGTCATGCGAAAGATTTGGTTCCTCATTTGTCCCAAAAGAAACAAACCATGGAAGGTCAAACTTTATCCAGCATGGACTGGCAGTGGTTGGAATTCAAGCTACGGCGGACATTGCCTTCCGCTCCCTTCACCCCTTGGACCTGCAGTTATTGCCAGTTTTTCAACGAATCGTATTTGGGAGTTTGTGAAGTCTGCGACAATGGCCGCCTCACAGCTCCCCCAACAACCTCTGAACCAACAAGTCCACCGACGCCTTCATGACATAACACTGTCGGGCATTCCTCATGGCCCGCTGAGACTCGTCCATCCCGTTCAAAAAGTCTGCATACTCACTGGTGGGTGCCTTTTCCAGCGCTTCAATGTCATCAGCAATCGTGAATCCATTGGGTATGCAACGAAATCCCATCTCGTGAT
>CALKVB010000550.1 GCA_937996605.1 uncultured Oxalobacteraceae bacterium
ACTGGAGTTCAGACGTGTGCTCTTCCGATCTCAACACCCGCGTCCGAGGCAATCAAGGCCGGGCTTGATCCGCGTATGCCAAGCGATCCTGTGCGGCCTGAGTATAAAACGGGCGCTTCTGGCCTGCGCTGGATCATCTTAGAAATTGTCGATCACTTATGGCCTTGGAGCAGCAAGTCCTGGTCATCGCAACGAGGCTTAAAAATTGCTGGTATAGCACTGGCGATTGCCGCTAGCCTAGCTTGGATATTGGCTGCGATTGGTCAACTCTCATCCGCCGCTATCATCGCTTGGTGGTTTGGCTGGAGCGTGTATGAAGTATTGATACGCCTGACAGGAAAACGCTATGTCAAGGACGGTCCATGGTGGCGGGACAATTATCGTTACGCCAGTGTGATGGACATGATCAGTTATGTGAGTTTCAAAAATCTGCTTATCGGTGCCGCATTATTTTTATCACTAAAAACGCTGGGCTTATTAATCGTATGATGACAGCGATAAAAGGATTGCTACTAGCATGCATGATGGCCGTACCCGCCTTTGGCGACGCAGCGACTATCCTGGTAAAACCAGGTGAGTCACTACAACAGGCGATTGCGAAAGCGCAAGCTGGTGACACGATAGAAATCACGCGTGGCCGGTATCAAGGTAATTTTTTAATCGATAAAAAACTGACCTTAAGAGGAATCAATCGTCCCACGATTAGCGGCGAAAATCGTGGTGATACTATCCGTATCATCTCACCCGACGTGGTTATTGAAGGATTGATAGTACGAGACTCCGGCGACAATCTGAAAGATCAAAATGCAGGTATCTATATTTTTCCCGGCGCACACCGCACCATCGTTAAAAACTGCGATCTCACCTACAACTTATTTGGTCTGTGGATAGAGAAATCCAACGATGTGTTGATAGAAAACAATTTGATCACGGGCAAGCGCGAATACAATTCATCTCAACGTGGAAATGGCGTACAACTTTACAACACCCAAGGTGCGCGCATCATCGGCAACAACATCAGTTTTGTACGCGATGCGCTGTATGTCGACGTCTCACATCATGCCATTTTTCGCGGCAACAAATTGCATCACAGCCGTTACGGCAGCCACTACATGAATTCTTATTACAACTTATGGGAAGACAACGATAGTTATTTCAATCGGGGTGGTCTGGCATTGATGGAAGTACGTGACCAAGTGGTACGCAATAACCGTACTTGGGGGAACTCTGATCACGGCATCATGTTGCGTACCATGCAGGATTCCTTAGTCGAAAACAACGTCATTGCGGGCAATAGCCGAGGCTTGTTTATTTACGATGTTGAGTACGTCAACATTAAAAATAATCTGGTGGTAGATAACCGCGTCGGTGTGCATCTATCAGCGGGCTCTACCCGCAATCAAGTCGAAGGCAATGATTTCATAGGTAATCGTGAGCAGATTCGATATGTGGGCGCTAAAGACGAAAAATGGGGCGTACAAAGTGGTAATCACTGGAGCAATTATTTAGGCTGGGATAGAAATGCCGATGGGTTCGGTGATGTTTCCTACGAGGCCAATGACATAGTCGATCGATTGAACTGGCGCTACCCCAGCACCCAATTATTACTTGCCAGTCCAGCGGTACAAGCACTGCGCCTGGTATCGCAACAATTTCCTGTATTACGTGTGCCGAGCGTGGTCGATCCCAAGCCGCGTATGCAACCAACCAATAAGCAATGGAGGCAATGGCATGGCAAGCACTATCCCGGCCAATAACAGGTCTCACGCTGAAGAGAGTGCCATCGAGGTACGTGGTGTCAGCAAACATTATGGCGCCTTACACGCGGTTGATGGCGTTGATTTAACTGTAAAACATGGCGAGATTTTCGGCCTCATCGGTCACAACGGTGCTGGCAAAAGTACCTTGTTCAAAATGATGCTGGGACTGACAGAACCGAGCGCTGGCGAGATTTTAATTAATGGCACAGCGGTGACAGGTAGCGATTTTCGTCATACCCGTCGTCAGCTCGGTTATCTCCCCGAAAATGTGGTGCTATATGACAATCTCAGCGGCATCGAAACTTTAAAATTCTTTGCCAAACTCAAAGGTGCACCGATAGAACAATGTGCGCCTATGTTAGAACAAGTTGGCTTGGCTCACGCACTCAATCGCCCCTTGCGCGAATACTCCAAGGGAATGCGCCAACGTCTAGGATTTGCACAAGCTTTGCTCGGCAAGCCACGCGTGCTATTTCTCGATGAACCAACCAATGGCCTTGATCCTCAAGCGATAAGAGATTTTTATATTACGCTGCATAAGTTACGCGATACCGGCGTTACCATCATTATTACCTCACACATTCTGGCAGAGTTGCAAGAACGGGTGGATCGCCTAGCCATTATGTCGGCGGGAAAAATACAAGCCCTAGGCAGCGTGGCGCAATTACGCGAGCAAATGCAGATGCCACTCGTCATTACTCTTCGTCTTGCAGCAAATGATATTCCGCTAGCTCAAGATGCACTAAGTCAGCTTTCGTATGTGAACTGCGCAGTGAACGGTGATGGCTTAACAGTGAATTGTCCACGTAGCAGCAAGATGGAAGTGATTTCCGTAGTAAGTCGTCTTGGCAGCAAATTGATCGACCTCAACATACAAGAAGCGTCACTGGAAGATGTCTTTTTTGGGTTTTCAGATTAAACCAGGATAAAAGAAACCATGATGGAAATAAATCAAATTTTTACCCTGGCAGCGAAAGAATTTCGCGACCGGATTCGCAATCGTTGGGTACTGGCGGTAGCACTGGTGTTTACCGTATTTTCGCTAGTGATTACCTATCTGGGTGGTGCGCAACAAGGCCAGATAGGCCTTAAATCGATAGAGTTAACCATCACAAGTTTGGTCAGTCTAGTGATTTATTTGATTCCCTTAATTGCCCTACTGCTCGGCTTCGATGCGATTGTCGGCGAACGTGAACGCGGTTCGCTGGATTTGTTATTGTCTTTTCCGATTACCCGTACTGAATTTTTACTCGGTAAATATTTAGGTCTCGCTGGCGCTTTAACACTATCCACCGTCGCAGGATTTTCACTGGTGGCAGCACTGCTATACCAACAATTTAAATGGGCCGGATTATTTCATTACCTCGGCTTCATCATCAGCTCCGTACTGCTCGGCCTAGCCTTTCTCAGTCTTGCTATTTTCATGTCAGTGATTGCACGCGAACGTACCCGTGCATCTGGCTTGGCAATCGCACTCTGGTTTTTCTTTGTCTTAGTCTTTGATCTTTTATTACTAGGTGCGCTGGTCGGTACTGGCGGCAGCTATGGTGGGGATATTTTTGCCTACTTACTGTTACTCAATCCGACCGATGTATTTCGTATTCTGAATGTCTTTTCCATGGATGATGTACGCACCCTATACGGGCTATCGAGCATCGTCCCCCCTGCCCTAGCCAAACCCTGGCTCATGGGTTCCGTTATGTTTGCCTGGATCGTTGTGCCGCTTGCTCTGGCACGTTGGAGATTTACCTCATGATCATCAATCGCCGAAAATTTCTCATCAACACCTTCATTACAGCCATCGCTGGAAGCGCTTTAATCGCTTGCAATCAATCAACGACTGGCAAATCCATCGCAGCTGTAGAAATTGATCCGCACACCACCTGCGATCTCGACGGCATGTTACTGGCCGACTACCCAGGCCCGAAAGCACAAATTTTTTATGAGGGCAAAGAGTCACCCACATTTTTTTGCGATACGGTAGAAATGTTTCACACCTTACTGTCACCTGAACAGGTCAAGGCAGTTAGCGCCGCCTATGTACAAGACATGGGCAAAGCGGATTGGGATCAACCGCGTGGCAACTGGATACCTGCAAAAGAGGGATGCTATGTTTTGGGCAGTAAACGACATGGCTCTATGGGCCCCACCATTGCCAGTTTTGCCCAGGAGGCAGATGCAAAAAAATTTATAGGACAATGGGGAGGAAAATTCCTGCGCTATGCAGAAATCAAATCCGACATGGTGGATTTGAGTGGCGGTGCCTTACACGATACGCGGATGTAAATGATGTTACTGCGCATTCCGTCAGCCAAGCTTCTCGCTTGGACAACTGGCACATTAATCATCGCGCTTATGCTGACCAAACTGGTTCCATGGCAGCCAACAGTTACGGACGATCAAACCATCACCAGCGGCGACATCTGCATCGTTGCCGCTGCGACGCCATTCGATCCGAATTGGGGTATCAGCCTACTCGCGCCACGTAAGATCCCCGCCGATGCGCGCGCCCTGTCTGCGGTATGTATCCAGCTCGCACCAGCGAATGGGCCGCGCAAGTAATCTTCAAGAATGGCGATACCCACTTCTTTGATTCGCCATTAACTTTATTTATCTATCTGCTAGACCCGTCAAAATATAGCCGTGGCCGCAATGCTAGTGAAATCGCGGTCAGTTACGTCACTGATACGTCCCAAGGCCAATGGATTAAAACCAGCGAAGCTTTTTTTGTGAGCGGATCGGAGGTAATGGGACCCATGCGCGCTGGCAACTTCCCCGCGTTTTCTCTTATCGAAGACGCACAAGACTTTGCTAAAAAACGCGGCGGGACAGTAATGAAAGCAGATCAAATCAAGTCTCAGTCCCTACAAAATCTTCACCGCTCACGTCAACATTTGCATCAGACAAAGTAACTTTCTAAAGCCGAACCATGACCGAACTTAAACATCAGCGCAGCTTGAAGCAAAGCATGTTTTTTGAAAGTAAATTTGTATAAACGCTACTTTTAGAATCATAGATAAAAGTAAACCTACTAGGCTTAATGGTTGAACGAAATTCAGATACCTACCCCAGTACAGAAACGAGCGTGTCTATCAATACCCAAAAAATAAATTCAAATTTTCATTCGGTTTTTTTGTAAGAAATCTTTGATCTCCTTATCAGAACGCCGTATATGCAATGATAACCAGTCACGTAATACAGTCGATAGCTGTGATGCGACGATGATACTTCCAGCTTCAAATTGACGCTGTAAGGTATTGAGTTTCTCAGCAAACTGCTTATGACCTAATTTATGGCGTTCCAGATTTGGAAAATGAATCGCTGCCATAATTTGTTCTTCATGCTGCAAATGCTCTTTCGTGTAGGCAATTAAGTCTGTCATGATTTTTTCAATGACCTCATGTCCCTTTCCCACGCTTGTAGCATCATGCAATTCATTCACCAGATTGACCAGTTTTTTATGATCGTTATCAATCGCTCCCTCATCAATGACCATGTCGTCGGCCCACTCAAAATATGCCATGCTGAACTCCTGATTAAATATTTGCCAGCTGAGGAAAAATCCGCGAAGAGCCAGTCACAGTCGGTGTCCCCAATTTAAAAATGCTGACTGCTTGCACTAAGGAATTTGCCTGATGATCCAATGATTGTGCCGCGGCAGCAGCCTCCTCCACCAAGGCGGCATTTTGTTGAGTGACCGTATCCATTTGACCGACTGCTTGATTTACCTGCTCTATACCCATTGTTTGTTCCTTACTCGCCGTTGTCACTTCGCCCATTAAGTCGGCAACACGACGCACATGTACAACAATTTCATCCATAGTGCTGCCTGCTTGCTCGACTAAGCGACAACCATCACTGACGTTTCCAACTGATGTAGTAATGAGTGTTTTGATCTCCCTTGCAGCAGCGGCGGATCTCCCCGCGAGAGAACGAACTTCGGACGCAACAACCGCAAATCCACGTCCTTGCTCTCCCGCACGCGCAGCTTCTACTGCTGCGTTAAGGGCGAGGATATTCGTTTGAAATGCGATGCTATCAATCACACCGATGATGTCAGCAATCTTTTTCGAAGAAGTATTAATCGCCTCCATCGTTATCACGACTTCTCCAACGACAGCACCGCCTTTAGCAGCGACTTGCGCTGCCGACTCCGCCAGTTGATTAGCGTGCTTTCCAGACTCAAAGTTTTGCTTAACTGTCGATGCAAGCTCCTCCATAGAGGCCGCTGTTTCCTCAAGCGCACTGGCCTGCTCTTCTGTTCGCGACGAGAGTTCCATATTGCCATCGGCAATTTCATGTGACGCAGCCGCCATAGTCATCGCACCACTGCGAACCTGTTGGACAATACTGACTAAGCTGTCGTTCATGATCTGCATGGACTCCAGTAGCTGGCCACATTCATCTTTCGAGTAAACATGCTTTTTTGTTGTTAAATCGCCAGAGGCGACTGTCTTTGCAATATGCACAGCCTCATTGATAGGCTTAGTGATCGAACGCGTAATAAACCAGGCAAGGTAGATACCAACAAACAAGCCAGTAACAGTCAATGCGATCAAGAGGATTCTCGCCGAATCTATTCGCTCTCTCACTTCAGCACTACTGCGCACCACAATCTCTTTTTGCAAATTCGTCAACGCAACAATGGGTTCCTGCAAGGAGTCTAGTGCAGGCAATGTTTCTGTATTCATAGTCAAAATCGCGGCATCTTTATCGCCTGCCTCAATCTGTTTTCCCACTTTAGAAAATGAGGCCACATACTTCATGCGCTTCTCGGTCAACGTTGCTAACAATGCTTTACCATCGGGGAGATAAATCAATTGATTGAGCTTTTCTAAAGCCGCATTGATCGTTTGTTTATTACGTTCTATTGATTGCTTTATTCTGTCTGTTTGCGCGGCATCTTGGGAAATCAGTAATTCCATCGTATTACGCGCGTTAGCACGCGTTGTCGCATTGATGATGTTGGCCGCTTCGGCTTTGACCCAATCCTTCTCGATAATACGACTATTTACTGCATTCACCTCAGCGAACCGAAGTAATCCAACGCCGCCCATACCCAGCATCATGATAATCAAAATACCGAAACCCACGGCTAATCGAACACCGATCTTCAAATCCATAAAGGTTCGCATTGCAAATCTCCTTCGCTCGAGCGACGTGTCAGCATACTGAAGAATAATCTAACTCGATTCTAGTACCGTCATCTTGCGCGTGATATAGCTCACTAGAACTATTGGGAACATTTTATAGACCTACGCATACCATTTCAGAGGAACACTTTTTTATCGCTACCGAATGCATTCAACATCGATTAGCTATTAAAAATGATTATGCCTAAAATTAAAGGATAAAAATAAACGTCAACCGTCCATCGATCAACAGTATGAATCGCAACAAAAAACCGACTGAGATATCTCAATAATCCAACAAGCAATTAAGACGATTTTTACGACCTTGCACATTTGAAAATCGAGCCGCGAAAGGATTGGTCAATGCTTTGAAAATACCAAAGACGACAATAACCGCCAAGATGACAGAGTGCGCTACCAAATAAAGCTCTTGTTCCGCGAAGCGAATCGTTTTGTATGTTGGATTCTCTGCTCGTAACTGGATAACACTCGGCCACTTAAATAACCGCTCGCTCGTATATTCGCAATCGACG
>CALKVB010000551.1 GCA_937996605.1 uncultured Oxalobacteraceae bacterium
CGAAGACACTCTTTCCCTACACGACGCTCTTCCGATCTCCAATTGCACCATGAGAGTTGTGAAAATCAAGCATCCCCCCAAAATTAATTCGGGCGAGAATATCTCCGTTCATCACAAAAATTGGCTCAGAAGGCTTTTCCGGGAGCAACGAGAGCGCCCCGGCTGTACCCAATCTTTGCTGCTCATGAATGTAGGTAATACTAACACCCCACTTTGATCCATCTCCAAAGTATTTAATTATCTGGTCAGCTTTATAGTTAACTGAAATATAAAAATTTCTAAAGCCATGCTCAATGAAATTGAGCAAAATTGTTTCTAGGATAGGTCGGTCACCAACATTCAAAAGAGGCTTGGGACAATTATCAGTAAGTGGTCTTAATCGGCTACCTAGCCCACCGGCCATAAGTACTACTGGATTTGTTTTCTCGTTTGCCTTAAGAAGGTCACCAATAGTATGCAGCCCAACAATTATCCCGTCTGTGCTCACTACGGGCATTTGGTGAATCCCTCTAGCCCTCATCAGTGCAAGTACTTTAAGTGGCTCATCCTCGGGAGTAACGCACAACGGATGTGTATTGACTAAACTCCGAAGAGGGTCTTGAAGTGTCCTACCTTTAAGAAGTCCTCTACGTACATCACCATCGCTAATCGTTCCAAGAAGTCGGCGATCACTATCGGCGACCAATGCGATTTTTTGCGCGGCAGAATCAATTGCAACTACGGCATCTTTTATTGAGCCCTCGATGTTGACAATTGCAGTTAACCAATCACTCATTTATCACTCCTAAATTTAGCCGGCACTCCCATCACTGTCTCTCCCTGCTTTACATCGCGAACAACAACGGCGCCCGCGGCGATCACCGCATCACAGTCGATTTTTATGCCTTGTATAACTTTAGCGCCGGTTCCGATATGAACCCCATCCCCCACATATACGCCTCCAGACAATGTTGCACCCGGCGCAACATGAACGTGAGATCCAATTCGGCAATCGTGATCGATAATTGATCCCGTGTTCACGATCGTATTATCACTAATAATTGCCCCAGACTGTATTAAAGCCCCTGCCATTACTTGGACACCTTCAGCAAGTTTCGCGGATTCTGAAACATATGCACGAGCATGAATGACGGAAACAAAATTAAATCCCGCACATTTATATTTTTCAAAGAGCCGCCGACGCCCGACCGTACTACCTGCGCATCCAAGTCCATTAATTAGAAGCACCTGGTCGAAACGATATGTGTTAAGACCATAGCTATCGTCACCTAGAACCTCATTTTTATAAATGAAACTCCCTACTTTTAGATGAGGGTCAATTACTCCTATGATTCTAGAACGCAACTCTTTGGATATGGATTCCAGTAAAACCCTAGAGTGTCCACCAGCACAAAGCATTAGTATCGGCGAAACTAGTTGCTCACTCATATCGAATGAGGTCACCCGTTGAGAATGAGTTGCGTGCCTTCTTTCCAATCAAATCCCACAATGACATTGCGGGCAATCCGTCACCGCATCTCGATGTAGTCAAATCTTCAAACGTAAAAAGAGTATCTTTTTTTATCGCACGCGCGGCGACAACCTGTTGGCGAGCAGATTTTCGCGTATCCCACTCACTTGCCTGCGGAGCTTTACTACCGTCTCCCATAGCCTGTTCCAGTGCTCGTATAGCCAGCACCATCCTTTTTAACTCATCAAACTCAAGAGAGGCTTTATGATCAGGGCCCGGCAACTCTCGATCGAGGGTAAAATGCTTTTCTATTATTTTAGCGCCACGAGCGACTGCAGCGATTGGAATTACAATTCCCTCGGTGTGATCAGAATAACCAACACTAAGGCCGAAAGCAGATGAGAGCGTATCCATTCCTCTTAGATT
>CALKVB010000552.1 GCA_937996605.1 uncultured Oxalobacteraceae bacterium
ATCAAAGAATGCGTCAACTGATACGCTTTCCCCAAGGCGTTATCCTCTTGAAATGGATCGAGGTAAGCAAAGATACGCTCTCGACGCCACGGTGACAGCAAAATAACGGAGGTAAAAATACCGATCAAGGTGGCGGCAATACCACCAAACCAAATACCATTAATACCGCCCAAAAACAAAATACCCATAGCGATACAAACGATAACGCCAAACGCACCCAAGTCAGGTTCCAGCAATAGTAATAAACCAAGAACTGCCACCGTAATCATCATCGGCAAGAAGCCTTTGGTCAGCTTGTGCATGTATTCTTGTTTGCGAACGGTGTAATCCGCTGCATACAAGACCATGAATAACTTCATCAGTTCTGATGGTTGCAAGTTAAAGCCTTTAAATGCCAACCAACGCTTCGCACCATTGACGCCTTTACCTATCCCTGGGATCAACACTAGTACCAATAGAATCAAAGTAAAAATGAAAAGATAAGGTGCGGCTTTTTGCCAATCCTCAACACGAATACGAAACACTACAAAACTGGCCACGATTGAAATCAAAATAAAAATTGCTTGGCGAAACAGGAAATGGGTATTTTTGTAGCTCGCATACTTAGGCGAATCAGGTAAGGAAATCGATGCCGAATACACCATCACCATTCCAAACACCATCAAGATCAAAGTCACCCAAACCAAAGGTTGGTCGTACTCCATCATTTTTGAACGCTTGACGAAATGAGTCGACGCTTGGCTTTTGCCAAACGGACGCCATTGGTTCAAATTGAGGAGTAGCTGTTTCATCAGCAAATCTCTCCCTTATTTAAAGCGACTTCACGCACTGCATCGATATAAACTTGTGCGCGGTGAGCGTAATTTTTGAACATGTCGAGACTCGCACAGGCTGGCGATAGTAAGACGGTGTCACCCGCTTGTGCCACATTCGCAGCTTGTGCAACCGCATCTTCTAAGCTACCGCAATCAATTAAACTCACTGAGGTATCTTGTAAGGCTGCCCGAATTGACGCTGCATCTTTGCCGATCAAGTAGACGGCTTTAACATACTGCATCACAGGTTTGGCTAATGGGGAGAAGTCTTGACCTTTGCCATCGCCACCTGCCAACAAAATGATACGTGGCGCGTCACCACCTGCTTCGGCACCTAAACCGCGTAAGGCAGCGACGGTAGCGCCTACATTGGTGCCCTTGCTGTCGTCGAAATAATTGACCTCAGCGATAGTATTGACTAACTCGACGCGATGCGGCTCGCCTTTGTAATCGCGCAAACCATGTAAGAGCGGCGCCAGCGGCAGGCCGATACAGCGACACAATGCCAGTGCGGCTAAGGCATTGCTGGCATTGTGTTGACCACGAATTTTCAAGGCATCGGCTGGCATCATGCGAGAAATCATCACCGGTACTTCTTGCGCATCTTTTTTGCGCTTACGACTGCTTGTTTGTTCTTCTTCATGGGCTGTCGCACAGGCCAACCAAGTCATGCCTGTTTCCTGCAACAAGCCAAATTCGCCATCCAGCGTTGGTGCATCAAATCCAAAACTAAAGTAGTCTTGGTTGCCTGGCTTAAGCATTGCCATCACTTGCGCGTCATCACGATTGAGGACTTGTAAAGTAGTAGCGCCGAAAATCTTAGCTTTGTCTTCGCAATAGCTCTTCATATCGCCATGCCAATCAAGATGATCTTGTGTCACATTCAGTACGGTCGCGACATCGGGATTAAAGCTATGACTACTATGCAATTGAAAGCTTGAAAGTTCTAACACCCAGACTTGAGGTAATGCGTTGGTATCCACACAGTCGCATAAGACATCCAACATCGATGGGCTAATATTGCCCGCCACTTTGGTTTGCAATCCTGCACGTGCACAAAGCTGGCCTGTCAAACTGGTGACGGTAGTTTTGCCATTGGTGCCAGTAATGGCTATGAGCTTGGGTTCGTACTGTTGCGCTTCTTTGAGTTCAGCCAGCGCCAAGGAGAAGAGTTCTAACTCACCCCAAACTGGAACCTGCAGTTCTTCTGCACGCGCTATCACCGTACTCAAATCACCATGCGGTGCCAATCCCGGGCTGACAAACACATACTCGATGTCATCAAGCAAACTGGCAGTCAAAGCACCACCAATGAATTCTGCCTCAGCGGCAACGTTTGGCAACAGGCTCAAACGATCTGGTTGAGTTCGTGTATCTGCAATACGTAGTTTCGCACCAGCGCGCGTCAACCACTTTGCCATTGCCAGCCCCGACTCACCGAGTCCAACAATCAAAATACGTTTATCAGAAAAATTCATTGCTCTATGTTCTTTCTTGCTTTGCTTTGCTTTGCTTTGCTTTGCTTTGCTTTGCTTTATTTCGCCTGTTTAACAACTAATGAATGTGGTTTAACGCAATTTC
>CALKVB010000553.1 GCA_937996605.1 uncultured Oxalobacteraceae bacterium
GATCTTAATCAAAGCTAGTAAACAACAATCTACTAACAATTATCACTATGTTCTTATCACAATATCAAATTGAGTCTCACCGTCGACATTTTCAGCCAAACGATGAGTAAAACCATGACGATTGAGCACTTCGCGTACAAACATTAAACCGATGCCTTGCCCACCTTTTTTTGTGGTGAAGAAAGGCGTGAATAATTGCGCCGTTGGAATGTGTTGTAAGCCTTTTCCAGAATCGATGACCGATAGTTTCACGGTCGCATTCACCTGATCCCACATTAAATTGATCAGTACAAACCCTTGATGCTCAAGCTGCTGCCGTTGGGCCGCTTCTACCGCTTCGATCGCGTTCTTCAGAATATTTAAGATTGCTTGTTCAAATAAGTGGTGATCGATCTTTTGTGCTGGAATCTCGTGCTTAATGCCCCAAGCCAATCGAATACCATGCTCTATGCATCGTTGGCGATATAGAACCATGGAAGACTCGACCATTTCGGCAAGATCACATTCGTGTGTCTGCACTTCCGGCATTTTGACTACCTCGGTGAAACGCGCAATAAATTGCGCAAGCGTCTGATTACGTCTTTGTACCGCACTGACTGCAGTCGAAAAATCATTGGCATCTTCTTCAGTCAATTGCCGACGATAGAACAACAAGGACTCCAGTACAGAACCTGTTGCCGCCACCGTGTTATTGACCTCGTGAGCTAACACGCGAACCAGTTTTTCATAAGTCGCTTTTTCTGAGCTCGCCAGTTCTTCGGTAATCTCATCAATCAATAAAAATTCACGTGAAAATCCCCGATCAACAAATTGGCTGCGCTGACAGCGGAAACGACGTCCTTCTTCATTGCTTAAGACTTGGCTTTCGCCGACGACGATCGTTTTCAGATCCTGCACAAAACGCGATCCACCATCTGCCACAACACCACCTAAAGCAAAGCCGAGTTGAATTTGTTCGCCAAATAATTCTTTGGCAAAGGCATTACAAAGGCTGACGCGCTCATCAAAGTCAAATACCACGACAGCGCCAGGCGTCGCTTCTAGTAATTGATCCAAAAAACCGCGCTGCTCACCCAAGCGCAAACGCTCTTGATATAAGTGATCGAGCATGCGGTTAAATAAGTTTGCAAGCTCGTTCACTTCGCGATTAGCACTGGTTTTCACACGTGCCGCATAATTCTCGTCGTGTAAAAGATCTTTAAATTGTCGGGCGAAATCTAAGGGTAGCAGAGCCTTGCGCAAGACCCAGTAGCCGAAGCTAAAGCTGATAATCAGGGCGAACTCAATCGCCACCACTAACAAGGGTTTATGGCGCAAAAACCAAAGGGCTAAGGCAAAGCCAATCGCATGTAAGCCAAAGAGATATAACACTAGTCGGCGATGCAGACTCACTTGGCATCCTCAATATCTGCACTGGTTTCATCTTCGGTGCTAGCAATTTGATGTTTTTCCAATCGTCGGTATAAGGCAAACCGACTCAATCCTAAAGCCTTCGCGACACGAGAAAGATTACCAGCATGCTCTTGCATCGCTTTTTCTATCATGCGTCGTTCAACTTGGTCGAGTGTCATACCAGAAAAGATCGAGGTCTCGCGACACTCTTGTGCGCTATTTCCTTCTTCCACCGACAGAAAGTCTGCTCTCTCTAACACAGGCTTACCAAGCAATAATAAAGTACGCTCAAGTGTCTGTTTGAGTTGGCGGATATTTCCAGGCCACGCTTGTTGGCTTAGCCATTCAATTGCGGTAGGACTTATTTGCACCGCCTCCATACCGTAAGTGTTACACAATCTCTCCATTAAACTGCGTGCTAACAAGGGAATATCACTGCGGCGCTCACGTAGTGGTGGCAACCTCAGCGTAATCAGATTTAAACGATAAAATAAATCTTCTCGGAATTCACCACTGGCCACTTGTTCTGCTAATTCACGATTGGTAGCTGAGATGATCCTGACGTCTGCCTTTTCTGTCTTACTAGAGCCCAGCACCTGATAAGTTTGGCTTTGCAATACGCGCAGCAATTTCACTTGGTCTGCTCGATTCAATTCCCCGACTTCATCTAAGAACAAGGTACCTTGATGCGCCGTCGCAAAGTGCCCTTTCCTATCGGTCTTAGCATCCGTAAAAGCACCACGCACATGACCAAACATCTCACTCTCAAACAGCGAAGAAGTGATCGCCCCCATATTAACCTTCACCGCTTCTTTGTGCGCGCGCGGGCTATTGCGGTGTATGGCATCGGCTATTAATTCTTTACCCGTCCCACTTTCTCCCAAAATCAACACTGATGCACTAGTCTTTGCCACACGTCCTATGGTTGCCAACACTTTCAACAACTCAGGATGTTCACCAACAATCTCCGAGAAATCATATTCTGTATCGAGCTGCTGGCGACTCAAACGGGTGGTCGCGTTTTTTTCATTGAGTGACAAGGTGGTGTGAATCAACTGCATGAGATTGGTGTTATCCCAAGGCTTAGTGAAAAAATCTGCGGCTCCGGCCTTCACCCCTTTCACTGCCAAAGAAATCGACCCCCACGCTGTCATCAGTAACACAGGAAGACTAGGATACCGGCGATGAATCTCATGCATGAGAGCGAGACCTTCCTCGCCACTCGTCTCCATAGAAAAATTCATATCCAATAAAACCAAATCGAAGGACTGACGTTCTAGCAAAGACAAGGCTAAAGTCGGATCGTCACAAGTTTTCGTGGTGAAGCCGTTTTGCTTGAGCAGCAGCGCCAATGACACTTGCACCGATTCGTCATCATCAACGATAAGTATGGTCTGTGAAGCCAATTAGTTTCCTTTGTTATGATCAAACTTACGCGAATGAAGCTGCACTGAATTCGGTTCTATAGGCCACAAACCTAAGCCCTACAAAGCCACGCCGCAACACGATGTGGTCACGGAGTTCATGACAGCCCATTGCGCATAGAGTTAATTCTATGATTTATTCGTAATGCAAAGCATCGGTCGGATTCATGCGACTCGCCATCCAAGCCGGATATAGAGAACAGGCAATCGAGGCTACATAAATAATCGCCATTGCAATTCCAGCAGAGATGAAAAAGCTGCTCCAATCCATAAACTTTGCAAAAATACCAGTAAATGCTAACTGTACCAGAAACAGCATTCCTACCACCATAGCCAAACTACTCAAAAGCACCTGTTCGGTCACGATTTGCGCATAAATCTGCGCACTACTCGCCCCCACTGCACGCCGCAAGCCAAGCTCTGGAATACGGCTATTCACGTTTTGCCAAAGCACGCCAAACAATCCAAAGCAAACCATAATTAGCAAGAACGCCGCGATTAAGATAGGGGGGATAAAGAACACCGCTTTTTGTCGCAGCATTTCATCTCGCCCTTCCGTCAGCGTCGCGATCTTATATTCAGTATCAGATTGAAGTTGTTTTAATTTGTTATGTAGCTTGATTTCAAAGTTACGTGGTGTACCCGGTTTTACTTTAATCACGACATTACTCAAAGCCGCACTTTGTCGATTCAAAGCTGGGAAGATCATTACATTTTCTTTCCCCATAAATTCACCGCGATATCGGTATTGCTCTACAACTCCGATCACTTTGATGTGTGTTGGATTTTTTTCCTCTGAATACGCGTTCACCACCACTTTCCCAATCGGATCTTCACCTGGAAATAAATCATTGGCCAAATTCTGGTCGATAATCGCCACATTATTTCCGTCAAATTCGTCTTGTTTCTCAAACCATCGCCCACTCAGCATTTGAATTCCCAAAGTTTTTGCCGCGTGACTATCCATTTCTAAAAACAATTCATCCACTCTCCTGTCGCTATCTACTCTTTTGATCTGTCCACGATATGCAGAGAAGTTATAGGGGACAAATTGAACAAAGCTGACTGATTCAATTTCTTGCATTTCACTCAAACCACGCTCAAATCGATCCATAGAATCTCGAATATCACTTAAATCTTGTGTTGATGGTTGTGCTCCAAGATCTGGATTAAATATGCTTCCTGGTTTTCCCTGCAAATGGATACTCCACCGATCCGAATATTCAAACCCTAAAGGTGTTTTGTACAAATTGAGGTTATATATAACACCTACAACAAGCGCAAATACAACGACGAAAATCAAAAGAATCTCTGCACTGATCATCAACTGCTTTGTTTTTCGTTTCCACAAAGACTTTACCAAGTGTTGCAACATTACGCATTCCCTTTCAAAGCATGTACCGGATCAAGTCTCGCCATTCGCCATGCAGGTAGTATTCCCGAAACCAGAGAAAAAATTGTTGAAATTAACACGCCATAAAAAAAGATCGTTAAATTCACGCTACCACGATAGTAAGGAATCAGGCCTGAAAGTCTCAGCCATATAAAAAAGATCTCCAGTAGGATTAACGACAATACACAGGCGCTTAAATTGAGCAATAAATTCTCAAATAAGAATTGTCCGATCAATTCCCAATTGCATGCACCGTAAGCTTTTCTTACACCAATTTCTACACTTCGCTCTTTCATTCTTCCCATATTTAAGTTCACCAAATTCAACGCAGGTAAAAGCATAAATAGGAACATCGTTACCACGATCCAAGAAATAACTGCTGCTGCGCCTGAGTCTTCAGGTGCCTCTGGATTATCGCTATTTGCACTGATAAACCCTCTTGCAAACTCATCAAAACTGGTATTTGCGAGCATTTGTGTTTTAGGCCATTTAACAGGATCGTCTTGCTTCACGGACTTCGATACCTGAATTACTTCCTTTTTCAAATCGATCAAACTCGTCGCATTTTTCGCCAACAAAATTGCATTGAAGTCCCCCGTCAATGAAGTTCTATATTCACTAGTCGGCATGGTTGTATATGGTGCCCACAAATCTGCGCTGAATCTTGAAGCATCTTCCACTACGCCAATTACTTCATATTGCCGAGAACCTATGTTCAATTTCTCCCCTAGGGCCGATCGATTACCAAAAATTTTCTTTTCCGCCGATCCCGAAAGAACTACATAAGAACCTCCTTTATTCACTTCCACATCATCAAACCAACGGCCTGAAAGCGAACGGAAATCTAAAATCTTCCAAAAATTTGCATCCGTGTACCGTATTGTCGATTTATGAACTGCGTCATCTCGATAAATCGCAATTGGGTTTTGCGAACTTACCGCAGAAACCAGTTCTACATTCTGCATCGGTCTTAAGTATTGATCGATCAACTTATAGCCGAGATTCGTCGTCCACACACTGCCTTTGCCATATTTCGTCAGCGTTGTCACCGTAAGCACCCGATCTCCATTTTTTGCAAGAACACCTGATGGAGAAAAATTTTGCTCTAACATTGCAGTCACAACCAACAACACCACCAAAGTCAAAACGATACACATCAAGTTAATGAACGTGAACATCTTCCGTTTGCGATACACGCTCAAGGCCATCATCAAATAATTTTTCAACATGGCGATTCCTAAGCAACCAGCTGACCGTCGAACACGCGAATGATGCGACCACTTTGTTTAGCATGGCGCTCATCATGCGTCACCATCACTACGGTCGTTCCTTGTTGATTGAGTTTGAGGAGGATATCCATCACCTCGGCACCCATGTGGCTATCGAGGTTACCTGTCGGTTCATCGGCAAGTAGGATTTCTGGTTGTCCGACCATGGCGCGAGCAATGGCAACGCGTTGTTGTTGTCCACCCGAGAGTTGATTTGGGTAGTGTTCCATCCGCGCACTCAAGCCAACACTTGCCAGTGCTTGTTCGGCCAGTTCACGTCTTTGCTTTGCACTGGTTTTACGATACAAGAGGGGGAGCTCGACGTTATCGATCACACGCAAATCATTGATCAAATGGAAGCTCTGAAAAATAAAGCCGAAGGTCTTATTACGCATTTTCGCCAAAGCTTTATCGCCCCATTGGTGCAACTCTTCACCCGCGATTTTGATTTTTCCTTCGCCAGGGCGATCAAGCAATCCTAGTAGATTGAGCAAAGTACTTTTGCCGCAACCACTTGGACCCATGATAGAGACAAATTCACCCTTGTCGATCAAGAGATTAATGTCGTGCAACGCAATAGTTTCGACCTTATCGGTTTGATAGGTTTTACTCACGTTTTCCAATTGAATCATGTTCTTTCCTTTATTAATCTTCTGAATTATTTATCGCTCAGCTACGCCACAATTGAACTTCAACACAAGCTTCAACGCACACTGAAGCTATCGAGATGTTTGAATTTACTGACATCAGACACAATTATTTTGTCACCCGATCTTATCGCTGCACCGGCAATAATTTCGGCGTGCTTACCATCATTCACACCAAACTCCACACTGCGTTTGACTGCTTTGCCATTGTCAATCACAAAGACCTCTTGCCGCCCTTTACCATTGATGGCGGGACCAATATCGACCATCAAGGTTTTGTCTTTTTGATCGGTAATGATATTGGTTTCCACGCGTAATTTATGGCGCAAAGCGGCATGATGCGGTTCCGCTAAACTCACCAGCAACTTCACTGTTCCGTTTTGAATTTCCGGCAGTATCGTTTGTACTTCGCCTTTAATGACTTGACCGCTGTATTCAACTCGCACCGCCTGCCCAGGGCTCAAATAACGTGCATAAAAATCAGAGACGCTAGCCTCTACGCGGAAGTTGTTAAGCTCTGATACTTTCGCAATTAACTGTCCAGTATTCACGCTACTACCTTCATCGGTCATCGCCCAAGTTAACAGGCCATCAAATGGTGCTTTCACCTGCGTTTGTTCTAACAAACTCTGTTGCAACTCCATTTGTTTCTGAAAAATGGATCGTTGTAGACGTGCGCTTTCGATATTCGAACTCGTGGTCTTGCGTGTATCGACCAATGATTCTCTATGCTGGCGTAATTGCACTTCATTGCGTTTCACCGCTAATTCCGCTGCTTGCAGATCGACTTGCGAAGTAATGCCAGTTGCGCCCAATTTTTGATAACGTGCAAGCTTTACTTTATTGCTTTGCAAATCTAATTCCAAGAGTTCAATTTCGCTGGCGATGCGCTTGAGCTGCGCCTCCAATTCATTGCTCAAGGTTTGCACCCGAATGTCTTGTTGGGAGATCTGTTCGCGCAAGTTATCAATCGCCACCCGCACCGCTTGATCATCCAGCACCATCAATAATTCCCCAGCCTTTACCGTTTGGCCTGCCTTTGCAATGATTTTACGGATACGCGTTTGTGCTGGGCTAGAAATCTGCTCTTCATGTACCGGGATGACCACGCCCGAGGCATTGATGGTGTTATCCACTTGCCCTATCCGTACTTCAGAAACGCGCAGTTCAGACAATGAAGCCGATTGCGTGGCGATACGGTTCACACCCCAGCTTGCGCCGCAGATAAACAATAAGGCAGCGCCTGCCAACAGCCATTGTTTGCGTTTGCGTTGTTGTAAGACTTGTTGACTAATGACTTTGTCCATCGCTGACTCCAGAAAGCATCTATTCTTAGCGGATGAACGTTGCAAATGCTGTGCCAGCTTAAGCAAAAATAGAATTCCTAGTAAATTCAGATATTTACAAAGATTCACTAACACAGAAGTAAGGTATTTCCTTGGCACTGCGTGCGAACCCGAACTACGATGTGCGGATTCGCACATCCCTGCCTGCAAAGCAAAGAACGAAAAATGGCGAAAAAAAACCACCTTCAGGACGAAGGTGGTTTTTATCGTTTTGAAGTAAGAATTACATCACATGCGCATCAACCCATGCTTTTACTGCTGGCGCACGCTCTTCACGGATTTTCAAGCGTGTTTTAATGCCACCGATCACACGCTCCATCTCACCGCGCGAACTTGGGTCGAGATTGTCTTTTGCATAGGCTTGCAATTTGTCGATAATTGCCAAACTATTCGCACCTGCAGCCAAACCCGGGAAATAACGGCTACGCGAAGTGGCATCGACTTTGGCATTGACTGCAGCCAAATTCGCCATAGCAAAATCAAATGCCATCTCAGTGTGTTCCCCTGCCACAGTGCGAATCATACTTGCACTCGTCGTCACTCCTGGCTCATCGGTTAAGGCTAAATCCAAAGCACGTTTTGCTAAGTCTTTATTCTTCGCCGTCGCCAACAAGGCATACAAACTATCTTTGACCATTGCAGATTTTTCTTTTTGCGCACGTTCACGCAAGGCATTCCAGGTCGCTTCATCAGCATTACGCGCCACAATTGCCAAGATCAAAAAGCGTAATGAGGCAGGCGCTGCAGTTGGATCGGTATCCATGACCAAGAAACGGCGTTGCGCTTCTGCTAGCGTTGCTGGATCTTCCAAGCCGCTCATGATGCCTATCATTTCTGAACGGAAGTTGGCGAGATAATCTGGCTCACCGACTTTTTTCTCCCAACCCAGCTTGTTCATAATAGGCGTCAATTTCGTGCGTGCGAATTGTTTGAATTTTTTCGTACGCTCTTCGTCACCTTTCAAGAACGCTAGGTAGCTTGAGAGGCGACCAGCAACGGCGCTCCACACATGCACACTTGCCTCATCTGGTGTCGAGCTGGCCAAGTCCAAGAAATTCGCCACAGGCTGTTGACCAGCAACCGCCATTGCATTGCTGTCCGCTAATGCACCGACTTGATCGATTGCGCTTAAACTGGCGAAGTTCTTCGCTAGGTTCGAAAACACAGCGGGTGCGTACATAGTGCGGTAGTAGCCATTTTGTCCTGCATTAACCACTACAGTACCGCAGGCAGGCAATTGCAGACTACCCTTACCATTCACGACTAAAGTACGCCCTTCAACTTTGGTACCTGCCACTTGCGCTACAACAGGCACCTGCCAACTCTTCGCAGCGCGATTCGGCTCGTCACGAGAAAATTCTAATTGCGACAACGTCACGATAGACTTACCGTTTTTACAAACCACATCGTCAACTCGAATCAGCGGTACGCCTGGCTGTTCAGTAAAGTCTTTTGCGATTGCTTTGATCGGTTTACCTGCCGCCTTTTCAATCGAATCAAAAAAGTCTTTAGTCACCGTGCTGCTATACGCATGTTTTTTCATGTAAGCGCGTACGCCTTTACGCCACGCCTCTTCGCCGACATAATTTTCTAACATGCGAATCACTGCCTCACCCTTTTGGTAGGTGATGGTATCGAAGGCTTGGTTTGCTTGTTCTACGGTTTCGATATGTTGCACAACTGAATGTGTGGTTTTCATCGAATCAGGTCCCATCGCCGATTCACGCACACCAATCGCATTAAATTCTGGCAACCATTCTGGATGCAAGCGCTGCATGATGCGATTTTCCATCCATGAGGCAAAGCCTTCGTTGAGCCACAAATCATCCCACCATTGCATCGTCACCAAATCACCAAACCATTGATGCGCAGTTTCATGCGCTGCGGTGACGAATACACGTTCTTTATCAGCCTGTGTCGAGTATTTAGGATCGAGTAATAAGGAACTTTCGAAAGTAAAAATCGCGCCCCAGTTTTCCATCGCACTAAAAAATTGGCTTTGTCCTGGTGCTGCTACGTTATCAAGCTTAGGCAGCGGATAGCGCACTCCGAAATAATCGTTCAGGTAGCGCAATACACCAGCCGATTCATCGAGCGCGTAACGCGCCTGCTCCAAACTACCTCGTTTCGCAACGACGCCAATTTCAGTGCCTTCAGCTTTAATCGTGGCACGTTCGAAATCACCAACGCTTAAGAACAACAGATAAGTCGACATTTTTGGTGAAGTGGCAAACTTGATCCAAGTTTTACCATTACCGAGGTCTTTCTTTTCGATCGCTGGCATGTTGCTCACTGCCATATGTTCACTCGGAATCGTCACATCCAAATTAAAGGTCGCTTTGAACACGGGTTCATCCCAAGATGGCATAAAGCGGCGCGCATCTGAGTTTTCAAACTGTGTGTAAAGCGCGCGTTTCTTACTACCGTCGGCATCGTAATCTAAGGAGAACATACCGACCGCTTGGGTGCCGATGATGCCATCGTATTCCATACTCAATTGATACTGGCCTTTGGCGATCTCTTGACCGAAATTGAAGGTAGCAGTTTGTGCTTTAGTATCGATCTCGACCTTTGCTTCAGTGCCGACTTTGTGCCCCTTACTATCGACCAAACTCACATTTTTGAAACGCATATCGAGCGCATGCAAAGTGATACTGCTGATCGCCTTACTCACTTCAATTTTAATATTTGCCTTGCCGCTGAACTTAGCGTCTTTCGCATTTGGCGTCACAGAAACGTCGTAATGTAATGGACGTACTCCGCGTGGTAATTGCGAAGTCACTTTATTCAAATCAAACACGGGTGTTGTTGCCGGTGCTGCCAATGCAGGCAGTTGTGTACCCACTGTAAAAGCGGCCGAGACGGCCAAAGTGATCAAACTAAGCTTCATGTATTCCCTCTGCTTATAAAAATTGTTTTATTGTTAATTTTAAAAATGGTTGGAGTCATCCCGCGCTAAAAAGTTCAACGATTTTTTGGGCAGAACGAAGTAAATTTATAAACTCAATTATTTTTTCATTTAATTTTTCAACTAACTTTCCATTTAACTCTTCAATTAATCCAAAGGCGCTGTGCGATAAGGATTGACCTCGCTCGGACTAATCACTGATCCTTTATTGCCCCAAGAATTACGGATATATGTCATGACCAAAGCGACTTCAGTATCGTCGAGAAATGGCGCAAATGGTGGCATGCTGTAAGGACGACTATTGCCTTGCGTATTCGCGGCAAAGCCACCAACTAAGATGATACGAACTGGATTGGTCACTGACGCCAACTGTACAGCTGTATTCGCTTTTAAAGCAGGGTAGATTCCCACCCTACCTTCACCGCTACGACCATGACATTCGGCGCAATGCTTAAGGTAAATCTTCTGACCATGATCCAAAAGCCGCTGTAATTCTTCATGACTAACTTGCGGACGTTGCAGACTGCGGTCGATTAAATCTTGATCTGCACTCACAAGCTGCTTTTGGGCCTGCAAATATTCGCGCATTGCGGCGATATCGCTGTCGTTCCAATATTGCAAACTATTCTTCACGACTTCAACCATCGGCCCCACCACTGTGCGTTGTTGATTGGCGCCGTGTTTCAAGAGCGCATCCAATTCCACGGCCGGCATGGCAGGTAAATTCAGTTCTTCTTTCGATACCAACGATGGTGCATACCAATGAATGCGTGCCATCTCGCCGCCACTCAAATCAGCACTCCCTTGATTGGCACCGAACTGATTACGAGCGCTATGGCAAGCGGAGCAATGGCCTAAGCCGCGTACCAAATACGCTCCGCGGTTCCAATTCAAGGACTGATTCGTCTCTGGCTTTAATTCACCAGGGCGAAAATAAAGGGCACGCCACAAGCTAATTGCGAATCGTTGATTGTAAGGAAAAGCGAGTTCATGCGCTGCATTCGCTTGCGCCACCGGTGTCACCGTTTGAAAGTAGGCGTACATCGCATCCGCATCAGCACGTGTGATGTGGGTGTAGTTGACAAACGGAAAAGCTGGGTAAAGTAATTGCCCGTGTTTGCCTTTGCCGTTATGTAGTGCGTTCCAAAAGTCGTCCGCGCTCCACTCGCCGATTCCGCTTTTTTTATCTGGCGTGATGTTAGGCGTGATGAAGTTTCCAAACTCGGATTGCATAACACGACCGCCAGCATATTCAGCACCCCCGCGAGCGGTATGGCAACCCAAACAATTAGCTTGCTTAGCGAGATAAGCGCCTTGCGTGATCGTCGCTAAGGACACTTCTTTACTGGTTGACGACGTGCTTGGGGTTTGGGTGCTATTTTCATCGAGCCGCCAATAACCATATGCAGCAAATGCAAATAAGAGGATGAGCAACAACGCAAACACTGAAACCAGCAAGCGCCACACATTGATATTTAAACGCTTACTCATCGCGACACACTCCCGCAACTCAAAGGCAGCTTTGCACCTGTAATCTGATTCGCGGCCATTTTTGAAATCGGTTTACTATCGGCAGGCATATTTTGTAAGGCCAACCACGAAGCAACGGCAGAAATATCTTCAGCGCTAAGTTTCTTCGCCACGGTTTGCATACAATCGGGGGCCGTCGCATGACGGCTTCCAGTTTGCCACGCACCAAGCTGGGACACTAAATAGTCTCGCGGCAAACCCAACAAGCCTGGAATGAAGGGTGCTACCCCGGTCATTTTTTCCCCATGACAGGACAGACATGCTGGCAAATCTTTGGCGCTATCACCTTTCAAGACTAAGCTTCTGCCGCGCTCTACAATCGCAGCGGGTACAGTGTTAGCCTGTGGTGCCGCGTAAGGAGGATTTTGCTCCGAAAAATAAGTCGCTATTTCTTGCAAATACGCATCTGACAGATGAGAGACCATATACGTCATCATTGGATACGTACGTTTGCCTTGACGGAAGTTAAGCAATTGATTGTATAAGTATCCTGCTGGTTTGCCAGCGATACGAGGATAAAAACCATCACTGGTAGCGCGCCCTTCAGCGCCATGGCAGGCGACACAAGCTTTAACACGTTGCGCCAAGCTGTCCGTGAACTCAGAGTTAGCACTTTGTGCAGCGACATTGGCGCTGCTGGCTAACACCGCCAAGCCCAGCACTCGCACACGGAAAAACGATAAAAGGAGGGAAAATCTCATTGATAAACACTGGTGGAGAAACAAATTAAACACTAAAAAAAATTTGAGCCCTCACAGAAACTGCAGGGCTCAAATCAATTAGGAACTACAGTAAAGAGAGACGAGGCTTATTGCGCCTCTTTCGCTTTTGCAGCCAGTTTTGGCATCACTTGAGCTGCGATTTTTTGATTGGTTTTAATCAATTCAATTTCGTCACTCAGAATATTCGCGGCTTCGATCAAGAATACATCCTTTGCTTCTTTATTAGCTTTTTCTTCTGCTAATTCAGCCGCTAAGCTACGCTCACTGCCTTGCAAGCCATCATCTTGTTTATTCAACTTCGACTTCGCTTTCAAGCATTTATCACTATTCTTGTCTTTGCATTCTAAGGATGCACGGAACTCTTCACGTTCTTTAATTTTCTTTTCACGAGCATCGCGTTCAGCACGACGCTCGGTCTCATTCAAAGAAATTTCTTTCTTTTCTTTCTGTTGTTTGTATTCCGCGATATCTTCTTTGATAAATTGAAATTCTTTATCTTTCGCAATGCGCATTTCGTGACGAACTTGCAGCATCGCTTGTACGTCTTTCAAATTACCGACAGTTTGATAATCCGCAGGTTTGATTTGTACCCACGGCAAAGCATTGTCATAACTCGACTCGCCATAGCTATCCGCATCGGTAAAACTTGGGTACGCAATGTCTGGGCTAACGCCACGTAATTGAGTGGTGCCGCCATTGACACGGAAGAACTGCGCCACGGTCATTTTCAAATCGCCATACTGTGGTTTTTCACTGCGTGCCATTTGATCAAGACTAATCACCGTTTGCACCGTGCCTTTACCGAAACTATTCTCACCGATAATCAAACCGCGACCATAGTCTTGAATTGCCGCAGCAAAAATTTCCGAAGCAGAAGCAGAACCACGGTTGATCAAGACACCCATAGGGCCGTCCCACGCGATGACACCCGCGCCGTCACGTTCAACATGGACACGGCCTTGTGCATTTTTTTGCTGTACTACAGGGCCCTTACCAATGAATAGGCTAGTCAACTCGACTGCTTCATTCAAAGAACCACCTCCGTTGTCGCGTAAGTCGATCAAAACGCTATCAACCTTCTCTTTCTTCAACTCACCGAGCAAACGAGCAACATCACGTGTTGCACTCTTGAAGTCTTTATCACCACGGCGACGCGCATCGAAATCTTGATAAAAAGTTGGTAAAGCAATGACCCCTATGCGACGTAAGCCATCTGCTGTTTTCACTTCTTGTATCGATTTTTTAGCCGCTTGCTGTTCCAAGGTAATCTTATTGCGAACCAACACCACAGTCACATGTTTACCATCAGGACCAGCATCGGCAGGCAACACGTCGAGTGTCACCGGTGTATCTTTAGGGCCGCGAATCAAGGCAACCACGTCGTCTAAACGCCAACCCATAACATCAACTGGGGTAGCGTTCGCGCCTTGACCAACGCCCACAATACGATCGCCTACTTTCAATTTACCCGACAAGGCCGCTGGACTGCCTGGTACTAATTCACGAATGGTTGCCATTTCATCGCGATCTTGCAAAGTCGCACCTATACCAGACATCGACAACCGCATCGCGATATCAAAATCTTCAGCCGCTTTTGGTCCTAAGTAATTGGTATGCGGTTCCACCGACATCGCATAGGCATTCATGAAAAGTTGAAATACGTCTTCACTCTTCAGTTTATTCATGCGCGTCAAGGTTGTTTCATAACGCTTAGCTAAAGTAGTGCGAATCGCTTCCGCTTCTTTGCCTGCCAATTTCAACCGCAACCAATCATTCTTCACACGTTGGCGCCACAGATCACGCATCGCAGCTTCATCTTTTGGCCACGGTGCTTTTTCACGTTGGTAGAAATACGATTCTTTTTCGCTAAAATCGAATTCACTATTCAATACTTCACCCGCGTAAGTCAAACGCTCCTTGAAACGCTTTTGATAGAGGTTGAACATCGCAAATGGGATCGTTAAATCTTGTCCTAAGATCGCGTCATCTAATTTGGTGCGAGCCGTATTAAATTGATCGATATCACTTTGCAAGAAGAACACACGATCAGCATCAAGTGATTTGAGATAACGATCAAAAATTTTCTCAGACATCGCATCATCTAAAGGCGTCGCTTTGTAATGAAAGCGCGTCAGAAATTCGGCGGTCAGATTTGCTGCTTGAATTTGTTGCGGCAGCGGTTTGAATTCGGTCAGTTGTATCGGTGCTTTGGCGGTGCTCGTTGCCATGCTTGGTTGCGCTGTCGCGAAATGGGTGCTGATCACCAAACCAAGGGCAATACTCAACAAAGTCTTTTTCATCTTTTCTCTCCAATTATTCGTATTTATATTACGACAATTTACTGCCCTAACTCGCCTCCTGTAAGCACAAGGTTGCGAATGAGCACACTAAACACGAATAGTTTCGCAAGGATTGTTCATCGCTTGCCTTCATTCATTTCGAAAGCATACCACTACTTGTTCAGGGAAACATTAGCACTCATCCCTGAAATACGGCGTTTTTTAAGGTCTTATCTCCGCACACTTGAACTAGACAGCAATAAAGCAGCAAAGTTCGCGAAGATGAGCAGCTTTTAAGGCCAGAAATAGACGAAAACACCGCTTTTTGCTTCTTGCCTGCTTTGGGTCAATAAGGATTTGCTCACAAAATTCAAACACTTTGATACAAAACGGTTTTTGTCTGTAGGCTAAAGCTCTGCATTCAAGGGTAAAAAAATATGAATTTGGCATCCCGCCCCCGGTGACGAAGTCAAATCAAATTGTCCATTGACAACCGCGACTCTCTCACGCATACCACTCAAACCGATGCCTGAGC
>CALKVB010000554.1 GCA_937996605.1 uncultured Oxalobacteraceae bacterium
CAACACTATCACACTCCGCAAGCAAGACTGCCATGGTGCAAACCGCACTTTGGTTGCCGATGTTGGTATTGGCCATTCCCGCTGGCTTGCTCGGTGATCTGTGGCACAGGCCCAAACTCCTATTTTGGAGCAATGCCTCATCATGCCTCATTGCGTGTATCTTATGCTTGATCAGTTTTTTTGATCTGGCTTGCTCCAATATCTTGCTCATCCTATGCCTGCTAAGCGGCTGCGCCAACGCGTTTACGCTACCCAGTTGGCAATCATCAATCGCAGCCTTGGTTAAGAAATCACAACTAAGTGCAATCGCTGGACTGAACAATCTCAGCTACAACCTCGCAGCCTGTATCGCACCCTTCATCGCTGCTGGCGTCGTGACGCAATTGGGTGTCAGCGCATTATATCTTTTCAACGCATGTTCCTTTGTCTCCTTACTCACAATCTATCAGCGCTGGTATTCACAAGAGCAATCTACACCGCGACCCTACCTCTCACTGAAAGACCTATGGCTAAAATCAATTGAGACCTTTGCCTTACCCCTTACAGTACGAGGTAATCGAGATTTCCCCCTGCTGCTGATGACCAGTTTTGGCACCTTTTGCATGTGCAGCGCTTGGCCAGCTTTATTGCCGTCGCTTTGCCTAATCGGGGCAAACAGTAGTATCAGCAATTATGGCAATCAAATGGCAGCTTTCGGTGGAGGTGCAGTATTTGCTGCCGCGATACTACCGTTGGCACGACGACACGCAAGTGAAAAATTAATCTTATTGTGTTGCAGCCTTGGTTATAGCCTCATGCTTTTCGCTGTCAGTGTTTTAAATCATAGTTCATTGACGATTACCATCATCGTTATCGGTGGGATTTCATGGTCGGGCATTGTGACGAACATCAATAGTACGGCACTGCGCATACTGGCAGTCGAACTTCGAACCCGAGGCTTGGCGCTATTAGTGGTTGCAACAGCAGGGGCTCAAGCGATAGGCGGCATTGTATGGGGCCTGCTATCTGAAAATCTTGGTGTAGCCATGGCGCTTACCATCGCTGCTTCGATGTTGATCAATTTTTCTTTACTCGTTTTTTATACACAAAGTATGTTGGAGCCAGAATGAAGTCTTTTCAAATACGCATGTTATCGCCAGCCGACGCCTTGGCACTCCTCCAATTTGAATTGGAAAATCGAGACTGGTTTGAGTCGGCAATAGAAGCACGCTTAGGCAGTTTTTATTCCATCGAGGGCGTCAACCGTCACATCGCCGAACTCATCGAGCAATATGATTGTGGCACCGCATATCCGGCCGTCATCATCGATTCCGAAGGTGAAATTCTTGGCAGAGCCAATCTAAAAAACCATGATCATGTACTCAAGAGTGCTGAGCTGGGATACCGCATCGCGCATGCCCATACGCGACAAGGACTGGCAAGCACGGCCTTATCCCACTTGATTGCGATTGCTCGCGTGGAATGGAATCTCGAACAGCTGTTTGCCTACGTAAGCGACAATAACACTGGGTCGATTCAAGTACTCAAGAAGGCAGGCTTTGTCGCCGACCAGTCAATCTCCGAATTAACACAAGTACAGGGTAATACCCTGAGTGGACATCGCTACTCGCTATTGTTAAACGCAAATCTTTAATGAGGCGCAAAACAAGCTTTGGCATCATCACCTACCTTTGTGCACTCTCATCGATGAGTGGCTGTATCGCTATTTGAACGGCAGCGCTTTTCTTCTCAACTTCTAACAGCGATTGCAATTGTTTAGTGATGCGAGTTTGTTGTTGAGGATTAGTGATTGCAGGCCAAGCCATCGCCAATTGTCGCAAAATCTGCGTCGTCAATTGATCTAATTGCGGGCGTATTTGTTGGTCGAGATCAGGTACCTGACTAAATTTTCCTGCACCTTGCGTTCGCCATAACGCGAAATACTCATGTTGACGTTGTTTAGCGGCTTCGATTTGCGCACGGAAAAAATGTTCAGCCCAGTCGGCAGGAATGCCAAGCGCGTGCGCTTGCTGTTGAAGCGAGGCGATAATTTTTTGCTCGCGCGGTAGATCTTCAATCGCACTTTGTTGATTCCATTTGTGTTGCGCGACGCTTTCCATCATGGCCAGCCTGCGTTGAATCAAATCACGCAGTGGTGCAAGATCGATACCGTCTGCACTGGCACTAGGCCAAGGGTGCTGTAGCCATTGATCCATACGAAGTTGAATTTGCTCTTGTTGCCCTTGCAACCAACGATCAACATAAGCCTTCCACTCAGCGTCGCGCGGCAATAAGTATGCTTTGTACGACACATTGAAAGGCGATTCGGGATGGATCGCACACAGGGCAGGCTTCAGTTGCTGCTGTAGGCGTGCTTCAATCGCATCGGTGATCATGACATCGGCTCTACCTTCAAGGATTTGATCGAAGATGTGATTATTATCGGCATACACGCTGATTTGAGCGTGTTTCAAATGGGCACGTGCAAAGCTTTCGTTGGTGCCGCCGGGATTGACAATCACACGCACCGAGGCTTGGTCAATTTGCGCTAAGGCCTGAAAAGATTGCTGTTGATCGCACAGCGCTATCGGTGTTTTGCCATCACGCAAATAGGGCGAAGAAAACAGCGCCAGCTTTTCGCGCTCAGTTGAAATCGAAACACCACTCATCGCCACATCAAAATGGCCCGCCGCTAAATCCCGCATCAAGTTTGGCCACGAGGTAGGCACCAATTCCAAGCTCACCCCCAGCTGTTTGGCCAAGGCCTGCGCCATGTCGATGTCAAAGCCGATGTATGGGCTTTTCGGCGTAGCACGATAACTAAACGGTTTGTAGTCGCCAGTGGTTCCCACCCGCAAGCTACCGCGCGTTTGAATTTGTTGTAACTGACTAGACGCATTTTGTGCATGAGCCGACAGAAATGAGACCGCCAAAACCATCGAGAAGATAAGCCATTTTATGCACGCACGAGCCATTTCGATTTCACCCCTTGTTTAGTCAAAGTTATCAAGGAAATTTTCCACAAAACTGATTGTACGCAGATTAGGCCTTTGAAGATACTCGTGCTCTTCCTACAAAGGTGGTGCATATTTTTTGAAACTGAATAGTACAATGCGCGATATCTCATTCAAATATCACTCACCATCGCATCGTTAACATTGAGACTTCTAACAATGACGAAAGGATTTTTATGCAGCGCATCGAACGCAGACGATTCTTAACATCAGGTATCACGAGCACGATCGGTGCAAGCGCGTTAATGCTTAACACTACAAATTCAAGCGCTCATTCCACATCCATCGAACCGAACATTTCCGCGCCGATTGATACTAGCATGTTGAGAAATGCTTTGGACAAGGCCATCACCAATCACGCTGCACCTGGCATCGCCCTGAGTGTGTGGCACAAGGGTGTCGAGGTGTTTACACAGCAGGTGGGTTACGCCAATTTGGAAACCGATACTCCCGTCAACCAAGACTGCGTGTTTCGTATTGGCTCACTCAGCAAACAATTTACCGCAGCGATCTTACTCAAGCTGGCCGAAACTAGTGCGCTCAAGCTCGACGATCCTGTTAAAAAATATCTGCCGTTCTTCGCGCACAAAGAAAGCTTTACGATACGCGAGTTATTGCAACACACGGCGGGCATACATGATGCCGATGTCGATCCACGACAGATCAAAGCAAGCAATCAAACCGAACTGGCAAAATTAATTGCGAAACAAAAACAGCTGTTCGACTTTCATCCCGGCACCGCATGGCTATACAGCAATTCGAATTATTTCTTGGCGGGCGCGGTGATTGAACGCGTTACAGGAAAATCGCTGCAAGAAGCGGGCAATACACTCCTCTTCCAGCCGCTCAAGCTCAGCAAGACAAGTTTCGACTCACCTGAACGCATCTTGCCTTATCGCGTAGCGGGTTATTCTTTGAGCGAAGAGGCAAATGCACCTTTTTCGAATGCGGGTTATGAGGACATGATATTAAATGGTGCCGCAGGTGGCATGGTGTCGAGTGCATCCGATCTTGGTCGCTGGCACCATTTATTATTGAGCGGTGCTGTGCTTTCAGACGACAGCTTAAAGCAGATGACCGCACCGGGCATGCTGCGTAATAAGCGTAAAGCCAACAGCAATCGATACTCGCCGAACGACAAAGTGATGGGCAATGTGGATTATGGTTTAGGCCTATTAATTGATCACGACAGCACAAGCGATGGATCGGCCATTATTCATCATCACGGCGGTGTAATGGGATTTGCCAGTATGTTAGTTAGCCATCCAAACAGTGGCTTAAGCTACGCTTGTTTGTGCAACGCCGATAGCAATCCTAAGCTACCATTTAGAGAGATTCGACGTGCCGTATTCGCTTCAGTATTGAAACCAGTGTCAGCAAAATGAACAAAGTAAAAAGGTCGACAACGAATCAAACGTGGCGACCTTTCATACCCATTCATTAGGGACAAATATCTTTGTGATTTACATCCCTAACGATCTCAATAACTCATCACTATCATCATCGCCGCCCTGAGTTGCAGATGTGGTTGCAGGCTTAGATGCAGCGGCTGCTTGATTGGCTTGTTGGAACTCGAGTAAATCGTCGGGGTCTGGCACTTCACTGACATCAAAATCATGGAGTTTGATGAACTCGGTGCGATCGATCGCGAGCTCGAGATAGAAAATATTATTGTTTTCGGTGAAGAAAGACACGCGACGTATTTCAGGACGGTCAAGCGGCGTATCCACACTGAGCATCACCTGTTTGGTCAGCACCAACATCTTTGGTTGATTTTGTGTGATATTGGTTTGCAATTCGCGGCGTACTTTGCCCGTGAAATCCCCCACGATTTGGTTCATTAGCTCGCCCAAAATATTGGAGACTTCGTCTGAAGTGAACGCACTTGCTAATTCAGATTCCGGCATACCCATGCTCAACATGTATTTGGCATAAATTTCCATCGCCGCAGCAGATGAAAAATTCAACACCACCAATCCTGAAAAGCCACCATCAAACAAAACGAAGCACCCAATATCCGGTTTAAGCCCAATTTTGGTGATGCGCTGCACCATCGCCGAGTAGTGAATTTTAGTTTGTGTCGCTACATTCAGAACCCGTGTTACTGAATAACATAGGCTAGTTAATAAGTCTTCCGTGCCGTAAACAATGGTTTTATCGTCCGCGCTCATTACCGACTCCTTAAAAATATTCTTGAGTGTATGCCTAAAGCATCTCTGAATGACATGCCGAATTTCTGTTCTACCATCGATGCCGTTTAGGCAATTAAATTGGATAAGAGCGTCGCCAACTCAGGCGTACTACCTAAGCTGAGCGTACACAATTCCTTATCAATTCACTCATAAATTAATCGATGAGAAAAAGCTAAGCATGCGCAAATGCAAAAATTTGCCATAATGAAAGAATATTCAATGGCATGCATGCCGTCCAGCAATTTCAAGCGGAGTCTGAAGTTTGTGGTTTTGCTGTCCTAAAAGCGAAAGCATATGTTGCTGAAACACACTTAAAATGGGCTCAACGGGATGGTGAGCAAGCTTCCACCGCACTACAATTAAACACAATAGCAAGCGAAATTGTGTCTAGAGCATCGCGATTGAGCTTGTGATTATCGCGTCGTAATTCCTTTGAACAGAGAGTCCTTCATTCATACTTATGCATAAAATTGCCTTAACTTTAATATTCTCTTGCGTAACTTTAGGCTGCGGCATGAGTAGTCAAGCCAACGCTACAGATTCAGACTCGACGACGATCTCGACCGCGCAAGCCAATGTCAGCATTTTGGCAGACAAACTCGTCATGCCTGGGCTCAATCGCTCGCGCCAAATTCGCCTCTATTTGCCGCCAAACTACGCGCAATCGGATAAGTCTTACCCTGTGCTTTACATGCACGACGCGCAAAACCTCTTTGATGTGAAGACATCGTATGCCGGTGAATGGGGCGTCGATGAAACCATGAATGCCTTGGCGGCAGCGGGCAAGCTTGAATTGATTGTGGTCGGCATCGACAATGGCGAAAGCAAGCGCATGAACGAGCTTAACCCTTGGGCCAATCCGGAAATTAGCCCAGCCGAGGGCAAACAATACGTGGAGTTTATAGTCAACGTCGTCAAACCCTACATCGATCAACACTACCGCAGCAAACCCGACCGCGCCAACACCGCTATCATGGGCAGCTCCATGGGTGGATTGATTTCACACTACGCCATCAACCAATTTCCACAGGTGTTTAGCAAAGCCGGCATCTACTCGCCCTCCTATTGGATATCGAAAGAATCGATAGAATTTATCGCCAAACAACCCGCACCTAAAGATGCAAGGCTGTACATTGCCTCTGGTGAAAAAGAGGGCGGATCACAAGTGAGCGATGCCCAGAAATCGTACGCTGAACTGATTCGCATCGGCCACCCACGCGAGAACCTCAGCCTCAAGATTGTCGCGGGTGCCGAACACAATGAGAAGTTTTGGCGTGAGGATTTTGAGAAGGCAGTGTTGTGGTTGTTTGCTACGCCGACAAAAGAGTAGGCAGTAATAGTTCACTCTACTGATAACGCTCAAAAACTAGTTGCTTCGCTCTCATGACAACAAACGCAAATTTTGTTGCCATCAAGATCACGGAAATAAGCGCCGTAATAGTTCGGATGATAGTGCGGACGCAAACCCGGCGGCCCTTCGCAACGAGCACCCAGCGCAATCGCTTTAGCGTAGGCAGCATCGACGATCTGGCGACTCTTCGCCATCAAAGCCAACATCTGCCCATTGCCCACACTCATAGCTTCACCGTTAAACGGTTTACCGATACCAACGATGGGGCGCGCTGTGCCTTGTTCTACCCAACCCGACCAAGAGCGATCAGGGTAACAAAACTTCAAAACGTAACCGAGCTCATTCATAATGTCTGAATAAAACGCATGCGCGCGAGTATGGTCGGTGATGCCGATGAATACATGTGAAATCAATTTCTAACTCTTCGTTCAAAGTTGATAAGTCAAACTCAATCAATACACTTCCAAAGTCGCTTTCAGGGTCAGCGGTACACCATTGCGTAGCGAATGCACACCAATCACAGATCGTACGTGCAAACCGTTCTCACCGAAGATCTCCACCAATACGTCAGACGCACCGTCTAGCACCCTCGCATGGTCTTCAAAATCAGCCGTCGTATTCAATGAACCATGGAGCTCAATAAACCGCGCAATGTGGTTGAGCGACCCAAGCTCCTTCGCTAAAGTCGCCAATAGATCTAGGCAGGCGAGACGTGCCAACTGATAACCCTCAGCACTAGTGTATTCTCTACCGAGCTTTCCCTTAGGGACAATGCCATTCATCGTCGACGGTGCTTTGCCCGAGCTAAACACGAGATTGCCCATGCGTACCACTGAAACATAATTACCTGCTGGCGCACTAACGGGAGGCAGAACGATACCTAACTCACGCAGCCTAGATTCTGGTTCGAACTTATTCACTAACTCATCTACTAGTTTATTCATCAACTTAGCCCCAAATGATCAAATCGATTGGCAAAAATTGCTAGGCCACAGGCTAGCGAGATTCAATTCTACGCTCATCAAGCATTTTAAGAATCAAAGCGTCTAACAAAACATGCTCAGCTATTTACCGCCGGCGATGTCCAGAAATGCCCCAGTCACATACGATGCCGCATCACTTGCTAGAAAGCAGATCGCCTCGGCAACTTCCTCTGGGAAGCCACCACGCCCTAAAGGAATTTGCGAACTCAAACGCGCGATACGATGTGGATCACCTGCGGTTGCATGAATCGATGTGTGAATAAACCCAGGACGCACACAATTGACGCGTATGCCTTGCGAAGCCAATTCCAGCGATAAACCTATCGTCAGGGTATCGATCGCGGCTTTAGATGCTGCGTAGTCAACATACTCATGCGGCGACCCGAGTCGAGCCGCGGCAGAAGACACATTCACAATCGCACCGCCTTTACCATGGAATTGCGTCGACATCCGTTGAATTGCATATTTACTGCATAAAAAAGCACTGAGCACATTGGTCTGCAAGACGTGAAGAATGCGCTCTGCATCCATATTAACAACAGCCGATTGCAGACACAGAATACCAACGTTGTTCACCAAAACATCGAGCGTACCAAGCTCTTCATCTAGACGAGAAAACAGGTTTTCTACGGCGTCTTGCTTCGACACATCGGCTTTTAGCAAAATTGCCTTGCCACCAAACTGCAATACTTCTGTCAACACTTGCTGGGCCGCAGCGTCATCATTCAAATAGTTGATTCCAAGCGCATATCCTTGCCGTGCCAATGCCACCGCAGTCGCTGCACCTATGCCTTTGCTGGCTCCTGTCACCAGAGCTACTCTAGAACTTCTTAGCGTCAGACTCATTTTTTCACTACCTCACTAGCTCACTACTTATACCAAGATTAGCAATAGACTGAGCGATAGAAAGTAACTTCAAGAACTTAGTCATATGGACGTCCATCTTTATGCGTGAACACCCAAGCACCATTCAATCGGTACGCGATTAAATCATCTTCTGGATACTGAGCTTCATCGCCTTCGGTTCTATCTCCAATCTCAAGATAACACGCCGGCTTGTCAGTGTGGTTCACCAGAGTATGAGCTAAACCCATTGCGGGAAAACCGCAACACATTCCCGCCACCAGTTCTGTCTCACGCTCACCTAAAATCAAGGTCAGTCTTCCGTCCAAAACATAGATGAATTCATCTTGTCGTGTATGAGCATGCAAAAGGGAAGAACGAGCACCCGCTTGCAACTCCGTCAAATTCACACCAAAATTATTCAACCCGAAGTAATCGCCGAGTGCCTGCTTTTCTCTTCCATTCATTTTGACTGCAAACATAGGCGGGTAAACCGAGGCTGTTGTTCGCGCTGGGACTTGTTCAGCATAGATTGCCTGCTTCGCCAATTTCGCCGACATGTTGTAATCTCCTTTGAAAATTATTAGCTTCAAGTCTAACGAAGAGGCTAGGGATAGACTTTACTGGCCTCTGGTAAGCTAGATATGAAATCCTAGTAAGTAACTAAACGTCGCAATTCAATACTTTCACGCGGCGGTGTAACTCATCGGTCGATGTGGGCCGGGCCGATAATAGTTGAGATTCGACACTATGCTGGCGCTCGAGCCCACATTCGCGGCTTCTATCTTGGAAATGAAATTGAGGTCATTCAGCAGCATAGAGTAGTCTTTCAAAATGAACCAAAGTGGGATGCAATTTAAGTCAACATTACGCTCATAGCGATTCAGTTTTAGAGGGTGAATCGCCAATGGAAACCAATAATTTGCTAGTAAAGAATTGTAAAATCTCGTCACGCGCTTGCATGGTTGGATGCCCTTGTTCGTCCACCAAATGTGCTGTCACCACACTATGCGGGCAAGCAACCACTTTCTCGAAGAACGGCGGCGGATTTTGATGGGCCGCAGTATCTGGTAAAACTTTGGCGATAAACCGTTTGCCCAAGGCTTTGCTGTAGGCATCAAAGCGCTCTGCGCGGCAGTAACGATCGCCTTCAAATCGATAAGCCAGTAC
>CALKVB010000555.1 GCA_937996605.1 uncultured Oxalobacteraceae bacterium
CGCCGCTTAATTCGATCAATTCAAGTAACCATTGAGCCAATGCTTCCACGCTATTTAGTGCAGGACCTTCACTGCGTCCATGACCAGGAAGATCAACTGCCAATACGCTGTAACCATGGTGTGCTAAATAGCGAGACTGTAAGGCCCAGACTGAGTGATCATTCTGTGCACCGTGCACCAAAATTACCGTTGGCAAATTCGGATCAAAGGCTTTACCACCGGTGTAGGCATAAACTTGTTTTTGTTGAATTTGGATATGCATCTTATTTGCCTTTCTGTGCCATTTTTAATCCACGCGTGAGATCTTCAATAAGATCGTCGACGTTTTCTAATCCGACAGAAAGCCGTATCGTACCCTCACTGATGCCAGAGGCGGCGAGTTGCTCCGCCGGTACACGGAAGTGGGTTGTTGAAGCAGGATGTATAACTAAGGACTTTGCGTCACCAACATTGGCTAAGTGTGAGAAGACCTTGAGAGACTCGACGAAGCGTTGTCCGGCAGCTCTATCACCTTTAATGTTGAATGAAAACACTGAGCCGCAGCCTTTTGGTAGGAGTGTTTTGGCTAGGCCATAATCGGGGTGACTTTCCAGTTCAGGAAATGCGATGCTTTCAACGGCAGCATGACTCGCGAGAAATTCGACAATCCGTCGCGTATTAGCGACATGCCTGTCGATGCGTATTCCGAGAGTTTCAATACCTTGCAAGATGGCGAAGGCATTATGTGGGCTCATACATGCACCAAAATCACGTAGACCTTCGCGGCGCGCTCGCAGCGAGAAAGCGCCGACTGTGGATTCTTCGGCAAATACCATACCGTGAAACCCTTCATAGGGCTCACACAGTTCGGCAAATCGTCCTGTTTTTTCATAGGCTCGTTGCCAATCGAAAGTGCCGCCGTCAATCAGTACACCACCAATGGCAGTGCCGTGACCGCACAAGAATTTTGTTGCGGAATGAAAGACTAAGTCGGCGCCGTGTTCAATTGGCTTTAACAAATAGGGTGTGGTGAATGTGGAGTCTACGAATAAAGGGATGTGATGCTCATGCGCAATTTCAGCAATCGCCGGAATATTCAATACATCCAAGCCTGGGTTGCCCAGGGTTTCACCAAAAAATACTTTGGTTTCAGGTCGAATCGCATGGCGCCAGGCGTCGAGATCGCGTGGGTCGACAAATGTTGTTTCAATGCCGAAGCGTTTTAGTGTGTATGCTAATAGATTGTGTGAACCACCATACAAAGCACGGGAGGCCACAATATGCGAGCCAGCACCAGCGATGGTGGTGAGGCCCAAGTGCAATGCCGCCTGTCCACTGGCAACAGCGAGACCTGCTACTCCGTTTTCAAGCGCGGCCATGCGTTCTTCCAACACCGCATTGGTAGGATTGCTGATGCGACTATAGACGTGCCCCGCACGCTCCATATTAAATAAGGATGCCGCATGGTCTGAGTCTTTGAACGCAAAGGAAGAACTGAAATAAATCGGCGTAGCACGGGCGCCAGTTGCCGGATCAGCGACTGCGCCTGCATGTAATGAAAGGGTTTCGAACCCTGGGTATTTTGGACCACTCATAACTTAGTATTCTCCATAATCGAATGGCGTCATCCTACGCATTGCTAGAGTGTTTGAAAAGTCTTGACACGGAAGTACATTTAAAAAAACACAATTCTTCAAAATAATTGTGCAGATTGCAAAATTCTTGAGTCATATCACTAGATTTTTCATTCTGCATGCGATACATTGAGTGCAAGCCCATGTGCTCGATAGGTGGTTCTATTTGCCTATACCTAGAGCGCCGATCAGATTCAACGGAGGACGACATGAAAGTTTCAGAAATTCTGCAGGTAAAGGGGAACATCCTCTTTACGATTACACCAGATACACCGATGAAAGAAGCCGTGAGCTTCA
>CALKVB010000556.1 GCA_937996605.1 uncultured Oxalobacteraceae bacterium
AATTCAGCGAATCAACGATCTGATTTAAAAACCTATGTTGATAGTTATGTTGCTGAACAACAGAAATTAGGCCGCTTTCCACGTCATGCGCCAAACAAATTATTCAATGTTCGTGAGTGGTTAGTGGAACGTCGTGTAATTGGTGACGACAGTAAAATTTCTGCATGGTTGGCCTTTGGTTTCTTACTCTTGTGTTTGGTGAATACGATAGGTCTATTGTTGGCGAAGTTTTCAGTGCGGGCTTCTGAAGTCGGTGTACGACGCGCACTGGGCGCCTCAAAACGCCAAATCTTTAGTCAGTTTTTGATTGAGGCAGCGGTGGTCGGGTTGGTTGGCGCGGTGGTCGGTGTGGTGTTAGCGATCGGTGCTTTGCAGTTAATCGCACTGCAGTCTCGCGCTCTGGCTGCAGTGGCGCATATGGATTGGATGATGCTTGCGGTGACTTTCTTGATGTCGGTATCAGCCGCGGTATTGGCGGGAATTTTGCCAACCTGGCGTGCATGTCAAGTAACACCGGCGATTCAACTGAAGTTGCAATGAGCAAAGGAATGATGATGAAATTTTTCTCTGAAATGCGTCCGATTGTATCGGCCTTACTTCGAAATAAGACCGGCCCATTCCTAGTAGCGATCCAAGTCGCGCTTAGTTTGGCGATGTTGGTCAACGCCTTGTATGTGGTGCAGTTGCGCCTAGATGCAGCTAGTCGTCCCAGTGGTTTAGATGATGAATCAATTAGTTTTCGTCTCAATATCAGTAATCAAAAATTGGGCGGTCATGAAGACCAAATCGCAATGCAAAAACAAGAGGCGGCAACCATCCGTGCTGTACCTGGTGTGACCTCAGTTGCTCGCGTGAATTCGTTTCCGGTCTCTCGATCAGGCAGTAATTCAGGGATGGCAGCGAGCCGGGAGCAAACCAACTCAACGGCAACTGCGGCGATTTATCTCTCGCCAGATTCCTTGGTGCAGACCTGGGGTTTGCGTCTGGTTGAAGGTAGCGATTTCAAGTCGTCTGACTTTCTTGAACTCGATGCGAATGCCACAAGAGAGTATCCTAAAGTGGCGATCGTATCCAAGGCCATGGCGGAAAAGTTATTCCCAGGCGCGAGCAGTTTCGTGGGCAAAGAGTTTTACCAAGGTACCGGTGACGGTGCGATCGGAATGCGAATTATTGGTGTGGTCGAACGTTTGCAAACCTCAAGTGCCGAGACAGGATTGGAAGGTGAGTATGCTGTCATAATTCCGATTCGCCTCACGAACGAACCATTCTTTGCTTACGCAGTGCGCACGGAAGCTGGACAACGCGACCGTGTAATGAAAGAGGTCGAAGAAGCCGTGCGTAAGGCATCAGCATCACCAGTCAATGTGCATAGTCGTTCGATGGAAGAATTCCGATTTGATCGTTATCGTAGCGAAAAAGGATTAGCCTGGATGTTGCTGACGGTGAGTGTTCTCTTAATCTTGATTACCGCCTCAGGAATTGTCGGCATGAGTTCTCTGTGGGTGGCGCAGCGCCAAAAGCAAATTGGTGTGCGACGTGCTCTGGGTGCACAACGCTCTGACATTCTGTCCTACTTCATGGTCGAAAACTGGATCATCACGACCGCAGGTATTGTGTTTGGTACTTTGTTGGCCTTAGGACTCAACCAGTTCCTAGTGAGCCAGTTTGAATTGAGCGCTCTGCCCGTCAAATATTTATTGCTGGCACCAGCGATCTTCTGGTTGCTCGGATGTGTTGCTGTGTACGCCCCTGCTTGGCGGGCGGCGAGTATTTCACCCTCCACAGCGACGCGCGGCGTGACTTAATCTAAGTTTCACAGTCAAGGTCGGATACGTTACACTTCTGGCGTATTCGACCTAAATCTGAATTTCTCGTATTTAGAAGTACACCCATTTTGTATTTGAAGATTCATCATGCCAACAGTCTTAATCATTGACGATAACCCTTCGATTGCGATTGCGCTCGACGTTCTGCTTTCTTTGCATGAGATACAAAGCGTGTCGGCTCAGTCGCCGGAACAAGGCTTGGCTATCCTGCAACAGCAAGTGGTGGACTTGGTGATTCAAGATATGAACTTCACGCAAGATACGACTTCGGGCGAAGAGGGGATTGCTTTGTTTCAGCAAATACGCGCTGCTTACCCAGATTTGCCTGTAATTCTATTGACCGCGTGGACACATCTCGATGTCGCTGTCGATTTGATTAAGGCCGGTGCTGCTGATTATTTGGCGAAACCGTGGAACGACCAGAAGTTGATTGCTACGGTGAAGAACCTGATTGAGCTGGGGCAAAGTAATCGACGCTTGCAACACAAATTACTGAAAGAGCGTCAACATAAACGTGAGCTGGAAACACAGTTTGATCTGCGTGATTTTGTCTGGGCTGATGCGTCGACCGAAAGTGTGTTACGTATGGCCTGTCAGGTCGCAAAGTCTGATGTATCAGTCTTAATCACTGGACCGAACGGCGCAGGTAAAGAGCGCATCGCTGAAATTATTCAAGCCAACTCTAAAGTTAAACAGGGCCCATTTGTCATCTTAAACTGTGGCGCCATTCCTGCTGAACTAATTGAGGCAGAATTGTTTGGCGCTGAGGCTGGGGCTTATACAGGTGCGACCAAAGCACGCGAAGGGAAATTTGAAGCAGCCGATGGCGGAACTTTATTTCTCGATGAAATTGGTAATCTGCCACTTGCGGGTCAAATTAAGTTATTACGCGTCTTGGAGACAGGACGATTTGAGCGTTTGGGTTCGAATAAAGAGCGTCAAGTCAAAGTGCGTGTGATTAGTGCGACCAATGCCGATTTGCCAGCGATGATCAAAGCAGGCAGTTTTCGTGAGGATTTGTTTTATCGTTTAAACGTGATTCAACTGAGCCTGCCACCTCTGGCAGAACGTAGTGATGATATTTTACCCATCGCACAGGCGATGTTGGAATCAGGTAAGCGCCTTAGCACGATGGCCGAGGCAAGCCTTCTGGCTCATCAATGGCCTGGTAATGTACGGGAGCTCAAAAACGTGATGCAACGCGCCTGTCTGTTATCCGCCTCTGAAGTAATACAACCGGGCGACTTGGGTTTGCCAATGGTTTCCGCCAGCACCGTGATCGCGAACGATTTAGAACCCGATCGTGAAGCCATAGAGCAAGCACTGGCGCGCGCTAAAGGCGTGATTGCCCAAGCGGCTGCGGAGTTAGGCCTGAGTCGCCAAGCATTGTATCGGCGCATGGATCGTCTCGGGATTGCACGTTAGATCTTGTCGAGAGAGCCGTGAAAATTTGTGCAATCGGTATTAAACTCAGCTAAGATTTGCGTATGAATACGCCAGATAAGCCTCCTACTTCTCCTGAGCCTCTTAAGCTTTCTGAGGTTCATAAGGCTCAACCAAACATTGATGCCACAGAGACTACAACTACGGTCTCCACTGCTGATACCCAGAGTGTGGAGGTCATCTCTACACGTGGTATTCGGATCTCGATAATCACTCGCTTGTTACTTGGAATAAGTTCTATCCTCGTTTTGATTTTTGGCGCGACTTTCCTTGCACTCGATTTTTTTTCAGAATGGCGAACGTATATTTGGCTGATCGCTTTTGTCCTCAGCTTAATTTCGATGTATACATGGGTGCGTCTAGTTATGTCACCCGTGCTGGAGATGTTCAGGGCGATGAGCGGCACCGTCTTGAGTTACCAAGATAAAGATTTTTCCATTGGCCTCAACTGGCAACGACAAGATGAATTGGCTGATTTGGTCGATGCGCATAATGCGCTTGGTTATGTCTTGCGTGAACAACGTTTAGATTTGGTACAACGTGAACTTTTGCTCGATAGTATGTTGCAGAACACGCCTGTGGCGATGCTCTTGGTGGGGAATCGTGGGCATATTGTGTTTGCCAATATTACTGCGCGTCAGTTACTCAATAAAGGGCGCAAATTAGAAGGGCATACCTTAAGCGTCTTGTTGCAGAACGTGTCAGCCTCGCTCAAAGAAGCTTTAGATCAAGGTGGGGATGGTTTGTTCACCGTGCATGCTGATCAAACTTCAGTCGGCGCGGAACACGATGATGAAGATGAGATTTATCATCTCTCGCGTCGTCATTTCGTGCTCAATGGCAGTGAACATGAATTGCTCCTTATTCGCCACTTAACGGTCGAGTTACGTCGACAGGAAGTGCAGACGTGGAAGAAAGTGATACGCGTGATTAGCCATGAATTAAATAACTCTCTAGCACCCGTGGCATCACTTGCAAACTCCGCTGCAGCGCTTGTTGAGCGGCAACAATACCAACGTTTGCCCGAAATTTTGCGCACGATAGAAGAGCGCGCTCAGCATTTAGAAAGTTTTATTCATGGCTATGCGCGCTTTGCGAAGTTACCCAGTCCGCGCATTGAAACGGTTCCATTCTCTGTTTTTGTGCAGAGTTTAGCTTCCCAGCAGTCATTTCAATTGTTAGGAAATCTGCCTGAACAAGCGCTGAGCTGCGATCGTGCGCAAATGGAACAAGCATTATTAAATTTGCTGAAAAATGCGCATGAGTCAGGTTCGGTAACGGAGGGCGTCAGTTTGGAAGTAAAACGTACGGTGGAAGGGGTGCGCATCGAAGTGGGAGACCGTGGCCCAGGCATGAGCGATACCGTGATGTCGAATGCCTTGGTACCGTTTTATTCGACGAAGCGCCATGGCACAGGTTTGGGGCTGGCATTGGCGCGTGAAATTATTGAGGCCCATGGCGGCAGGATCTCGCTTAGTAACCGCGACGGCGGCGGTCTCCTGGTGAGTTTGTTGCTACCTCAAAATTGAAGCAAAGCTGAAAGACGCGTGAAAATCGCGTATCCTCTCGGTTTTGTTCAGATATTCAAAAGATATTATGGGTAACAGACTTTCAAAAATCGCGACACGCACAGGTGACGCTGGTACCACCGGCCTCGGCGACGGTAGCCGTATCGATAAAGATGCACTGCGTGTGCATGCGATGGGGGACGTCGATGAACTCAATTCGCATATCGGCGCCTTAATTTGCGAAGACATTCCCGAAACCATGAAGCACGAATTGTTTTCTATTCAGCATGATCTTTTCGACATGGGTGGGGAACTGTGTATTCCCGGTTATACCATGATCACGGAAGCACAAGTCTTGCGTCTCGATGCCTTGCTTGCAAAATACAATGCGGATTTACCACCGTTAAAAGATTTTATTTTGCCTGGAGGTTCACGTGCCGCTTCAATGGCGCATGTATGTCGTACTGTTTGTCGTCGTGCTGAACGTGCGATTGTCAGCGTCGGCAAGGCAGAACATGTCAATGAAGCACCTCGTCAATATATGAACAGATTGTCGGATTTGTTATTCGTTTTGTCGCGCGTGTTAAATCGTTACGCCGGTGGTAGTGATGTTTTGTGGGAAAAAGAGCGACAACGTTAAAAGCCGGTAAAAATCTGTGCGAATTCTTTGCACAAGCCTCTAGTTTAATTTTCACGCCTGTTTTATGATGAAGTTCAGATAGAGAAGATTGCGGTGGTCATCCTTTCACTCAGTCGCGGATCACCAGCATTCTTCACTACGATTTTGTTTGCGTGAAACGGAGGTTCATCATGCCGAAATGGTTAGAGCAGGCTGTCAAGAATGATCTCGAAATAATCGAGGATGGTCAGTGCCAACTTTGTGGCTCCGATACTCTACACGGCATCACAGAATGTGTCGCCACCGCCGGAAAAATCACGCACAAAATCAGCCAAGAAAAAGGGGAAATAGATTCTCCTCGATTTGGCTGTACTTGTTGTGTCTGGGTATAGCCAATTATTTGACTCTCTAGTGTTGAGTTTGCATAGATTGGTGTAACCATAATTGATGATTCAGGGATCACCACAGTGATCGGGAAATTATATTCTGGACGATTGCAGCCCTCCGGTGTGATATATGGAATAAAAGCGCTC
>CALKVB010000557.1 GCA_937996605.1 uncultured Oxalobacteraceae bacterium
AGAACCATCTTTGAAGGTAAAAAAGAAGATGTATCGGTTGGGGCCGCGTTAGTCCAGCATGCAGGGATCAAACGTGAAATCGTTGTGCGTGGCATTAGTTTTTACAATACTGAAAATTTCTTAATTCAAGGAAGTCGTCTCCAAAAACTCGATGTGCCAGAGCAAGCAAGTTTGGAATTCTTTGGCAATCAAATGATATTGACGCTCAATCAAGCGTGGAATATCGGTGGTAAATCATATGCAGCAGGGAGCGTATTGGCGATTGATTTCGATGCCTTTTTGAAAGGGAATCGAGGCTTTACTGTCTTGTTTTATCCAACCGATAATGTGTCGTTTTCTGAATTGAAGATGACGAAAAATTTCATTTTATTGCAGCTGCTGAATGATGTGAAAAGTAGCTTAGTGGAATTACGATTCGATAGAGGGCAATGGGTAGCGCGTCAGGTGAAGTTGCCGACCATGGGGGCTCTCAACCTGCGACCACTCGATAGCGATAATTCTGACGAATATTTTTTACGATACTCTGATTACTTAACGCCGAGCGTGCTGCAATTGGTCAAAGCTGGTAGTGATCAACGCGAAGTTCTTAAGTCTTCTCCCGCTTTTTTCGATGCAAAAGACTTTGTTACGGTTCAACAGTTTGCTACGTCAAAAGATGGAACCCATGTGCCTTACTTTTTGGTGCATCAAAAAAATTTGAAGCTCGATGGTAGTAATCCAACTTTGCTTTATGGTTACGGTGGCTTTCAAGATGCTTTAACACCAGCGTATTCTGGCGGCATTGGTAGAGCTTGGCTGGAAAAGGGTGGAGTATATGTAGTCGCCAATATACGTGGCGGCGGCGAATATGGTCCGCGTTGGCATCAAGCAGCACTCAAAGAAAATCGTCAGCGTGCTTATGATGATTTTGCTGCTGTGGCAGAAGACCTAATCGCAAAGAAAATAACGAGCACTCCGCATCTCGGGGCAATGGGAGGAAGTAATGGCGGCCTGTTAGCAGGGGTCGCTCTAACTCAGCGCCCTGATTTGTTTGGTGCTGTTGTAAGCCAGGTTCCTTTGCTTGATATGCAGCGCTTCAATAAATTGTTAGCAGGGGCATCTTGGATGGGCGAATATGGCAATCCTGATGTCCCCGCAGAATGGGATTACATTCAAAAGTATTCGCCTTATCACAATGTGAAAGCTGAGATGAAATATCCACCTGTGCTATTCATTACTTCAACTCGAGATGATCGCGTTCATCCCGGTCATGCACGCAAGATGGCAGCGAAGATGTTGGAACAAGGGCATCAAAATGTGTGGTACTACGAAAATATTGAGGGTGGTCATGGTGGTGCCGCTAACATTAAACAAGCAGCAGATATGAGTGCGATTACCTATACCTTTTTATGGAATAGTTTGAAGTAAATCTAATTTACACTGGCTTTGGTCTGACTAATAGCTAACGTCATACCAAGGCCACTCCCGATAGGCTCGCTCGATTATCAACGAAAGACTGGATGTCCCTCTATCAACTCCTCGCCCAATTTATTCGACAGCACTGGCGGCATTATTTTGCAGCCGGTGTAATGTTGTTTTTGGTGGCCAGTTTAACTGTGCTCATTCCGCGTAAGATTGGCTTCATTATTGATCAAATGGTCAAGCAACATCTCGCTGGTGAAGCCTTAGTCTGGGAACTGGCGACAGTAGCGATGATGGGTGTCGCGATTTATTTTTTGCGGGTTGGTTGGCGTCTGCAATTATTTGCGGCGTCTTACCGTTTAGGTGCCCAACTGCGCCTACGGTTATATCAACGCTTGAGTGCGCAAGGCCCAGCGTTCTTTCAAATGCAACGTACGGGTGATTTGATGGCGCTTGGTACCAATGATGCCGACGCTATTGAGTTGGCAGCAGGTGAAGCAGCACTCGCGGGTTTCGATGGTGTCATGACTTTCGTGCTGGTCATTAGCATGATGACCTTAGGTGTTGATTGGCGCTTAGCACTTGCGAGTTTATTGCCATTTCCTTTTATGGCATGGTCCTTCAAATGGATCACACAAAAAATTCATGATGCATCGAAAGATTCGTTGGAACGCTTTAGCAAACTCAATGATCAGGTACAAGAAACTTTATCAGGTGTGCGTACTTTGCGTGTTCTCGGTCTAGAGTACAGGAGCGCAGCGCAGTTCGCCCAATTAGCGGAAGACGCTGCTGACGCGAGCCTTCGTTCTCAACGTTGGGAAGCCGCCTATGAACCGGCAGTGGGGTTGACGCTGACAGCCGCAGGTGCTTTGACTTTGGGTGTTGGCGGTTATTTGGTGTGGCAGCAGGAATTGAGTATCGGTAACCTCACTGCCTTTAGTATGTATCTGGGGCAACTGATCTGGCCGATGTTCGCTGCGGGTTGGGTGTTGTCGTTGTTGGAACGAGGCAAAGCTGCATGGGCGAGATTACGTCCTATTTTGGAAGCGGATTTGGTGATTCAAGACCATGGCACACGCGACGAATTACCGAAGGGGGATATCGCTTTGAACGATGTGAGCTTTTCCTACCCAGGGCAAACGGGGATGGCTTTAAAGCACCTGAGTTTCGAGCTGCAACAAGGACAAACGCTCGGCATTGTCGGGCCAACAGGCGCGGGGAAATCGACCATTGCTCGCTTATTGCTTCGACAGTATGAGACTGCTGCGGGGCAAGTGGTATGGGGTGAGCATCTGATACAAAGTTATCGTTTGCAGACTTTGCGAGAAGCGGTGAACTGGGTAGCACAAGAACCATTTCTTTTCTCAGCGACGATCGCTGAAAACATTGCTTTGTCAAAACCCGATGCGAGTGAAGCGGAGATCCGTGAAGCTGCTCGTTTGGCCTCGATAGATGAAGACATCATGCGCTTCCCACAAGGCTATCAAACGCCAGTGGGTGAACGTGGTATCACTTTATCAGGTGGTCAAAAACAAAGGGTCGCGATTGCTCGAGCGTTGTTGACCAGCAGTCGATTGTTATTGCTAGATGATGCTTTGTCAGGGGTCGATACTGACACCGAAACTCAAATCTTGCGTCACCTCGCGCACTTGCGTATGACGCAAGCGGAGCGTAGTGCCATCATCATTAGTCATCGTCTAAGTGCGGTAGCAGAGGCGGATCACATCTTGGTTTTGCGTGATGGATTTTTGATCGAGCAAGGCAGCCATGCCCAATTATTGGCCCAGGATGGATGGTATGCCAGCCAATGGAAATACCAACAGTTGGAGGCGGATCTGAATGCAGCCTGAGCAAACCAACAAAGACGAATTGAAAGAGCATAGCAGCGAGCAGCAAGCTAGTTCTGACAAAAAAACTGAGAACTACTCTGAAAAGCAGCTCGCAATGCAACTTTTGCTGCGTGCCGCTCAACCCGAGCGAAAACATGTGATGCTTGGCATCGTCTATTTGTTGATTGCCTCTTTGCTCGAAGCGGTTGGGCCATTTCTCGGAAAAGCTTTCATCGATCATTACTTATTACCGCGTAATAATGATGTCATGATGATGGCGGGAATACTTGTCTTGTTTGTACTGACGGGTTGGTGGGCGACATGGTTGCGTTATCTGCAGCTCACGCGTTTGGCTGGTGTCGCCATGCGTTCAGTACGACGATTGCGTGAACAAGTCTACGAGCATGTGTTGCGCTTGCCGATGGCGTTTTTCGATAAAGCGATTACCGGCCAATTAGTGAGTCGAGTCACGAATGACACGGAAGCAGTCAAGAACTTATACGTGCAAGTATTGTTCGTCATGCTCGATAGTTCTATTGTGGTCTTGGGTGCCTTACTGGCGATGGCATGGCTCGATTGGCGTTTGATGTTGATTGTGTTGCTGTTGATTCCCGCGGTGGTGGTGATTGTCTGGTTCTATCAGCGCTGGAGTGCGCCAGCGGTGAGCAAGGCGCGCCAAATGCGCAGCGATATTAATGCGCAAGTTGCAGAAAGTATTAGTGGCATGGCAGCGCTGCAGGCGTGTAATGCTGAAGTCGCTTTTGGACAGCGTTTTGAACGTACTAATCAGCAGCACTACGGTGCGCGTCTTGAGGAGTTGCGCGCTAACGCTTGGTTGCTACGGCCTGCACTTGATCTACTGAATTCATTGTTGCTAGTGCTGGTGATCTTTGTCTACGGGCAGCGTAGCTTTTCTGGTTTGGAAGTCGGCGTACTGTATGCTTTTGTCAGTTACATTGCGCGAGTAGTCGACCCTTTGATTCAAATTACCTTGCAGTTTGGTCAAATTCAACAAGCCGTGGTGTCCGCTGCTCGCGTCAATCATTTGTTGCAAGAGCAGACTTCGGCCAACATACAAAATGATATTGAAATAAGCCAAGGTGCTTTGAGTGTGGAGCAGGTGGTATTCGCTTATGACAGCGGAAAACCTGTTTTACATGGTATTGATTTACAAGTTCCTGCGGGTGCGTTTTACGGCATCGTCGGACATACAGGAAGTGGAAAATCGACGCTATTAAGTCTTTTATTACGGTTCTATACTGCGCAAAGTGGACGTATTCAAATTGATGGATATGATCTTGGCAGCTTGGGTGATGCGCATTTTAGAGCCAGTGTTGGCCTAGTACCACAGGAACCTTTCCTGCTAGCGGCGAGTGCGCGTGAGAATATCGCGATGGGCCGTGAACTTACTGAAGAAGCGATTGTTGCTGCGGCGAAGGCGGCGCATGCCCACGATTTTATTTTGCAGTTGGAACATGGCTATTTGACGCCCTTAGGTGAAGGCGGTGCCAAGCTCTCTACAGGACAGAAGCAATTGATCGCAATTGCAAGAGCACTCGCTGGACAGCCGAAGGTTCTTTTCTTGGATGAAGCGACCTCGCATATTGATAGTGAGACGGAACAAATCGTACAACAAGCCTTGATAGAATTACGCGGTAAAGTCACCGTGGTGGCGATTGCTCATCGCTTGTCTACAATCAGGGACGCCGACCAAATTGTGGTGCTGAATCACGGTCGTTTAGTCGAAAGTGGAACCCATTCCGAGTTGATGTCGATAGAAAATGGACTCTATCAAAAGCTCTATCTATTGCAAACGCTTGAAGATTGATGGCAGTCTTTGTTCCCTGCAATTAATGTCGTTAACTGGGCATTAAATCCCGAACTGAAAAAGTGCACTTCAAAACCCAAATTCGAGATATTTAAATTTAGCTTTTTGAACTTTCCAGCTTTCACTAGATAGATTTAAACCTCATAATCTAGCTCGAAGAAGAGGTGCTTATGTCTGGAAAACAATACACTGAAGATTTTAAACAAGAAGCACTTAAGTTACGGACACCGGTCTCTCGACTGGTGTCTTTACTATTTTGCGGCACTAGATTTAATACCTAGAGCAGGCTAGGAAAATAATGAGGCTTCAAATGAAATTCAAATTGGAATTTATTAAGCGTACTTTTTTGAAATCACTGCGCAGTAGCGGGATTTGTTTCTTGTTGCTTGGAGCCGTTATGGCAAACGCTATGGGCGCTGAACTTGGCGGATGGACGGTCGTCAGTGAAATAAAATGGTCGGGTGCGCCCCTAGCTAACGGTGCTACGGTACTAAGCGTTGGTGCAAAACCATTGACGGGAATTTTGCAGACTGATTCGAAAATTGGCGCATATTTACTGTTGGAAGCGACAGCGCAAAGTCCGGATAACAAGCTAAACTTGACTGCCATTGAAATAGACGAGCGCGGGCAGAAGGTAGGGAAGTTTATGCCAACCCAATGCACATTGAGTAATGGGCAAACTGATTGCAAAATGTTGACCTATGTGGGCCCTGGGCCGCGAAGAATTATGCTGCGTTTCATCAGTTTCTACGAGAAACCAGTAAATGTTGTCGACCTAAAAGTCTCGAAGTGGGAAGCTACGCGAATTTCACCTAGCGAACACCTCTCTGAATACCAAGCAATCTTCGAAAGAATAAAGGAGCTTTATTGGAAGTCTTCCGATATTGATTGGTCGTTTATTTCGGCGCAGAGTAAGTTGGCATTAACAGCTCCCCGAGAAGTTAATCCGATTCCCTATGCCGTCAATCGAATTATATCCATGCTTCCTTCAAGCGAGCACACTTGGATTGTGAATGACACGGATGTGACGACAGAATTAAAAGAGGAGCCGGTCGAGATGCCCGTATGCATAAGGCCCAAGATAGGAGTCGTCATCCTGAGCTTTCCCGGAACTCCGAAAAAAACGGTGCATGAAAAAGAATATATCGAGGCGGGGCACAAGTGCCTTGCTTCCGCTCGGCAAGGTGACAAACTATACATCGACTTGCGACAACAATCTGGCGGCAGTTCAACCGTGCTCTTTGCCTCTCTGCAACCAGTTTTTGGTGATGGACCGTTGGTGAATTTTGTGAACGGTCAAAAAGAAACGACGTTCGTAACACTCCACCGTGGGTCTATTGTCTACAAGTTGGGAGCTGAGAGTCGTGAGCTTTACCAATTTGTACCCGGACGAAAGTTATTGACCTCAAAGATCAAATTCATTATTGGGCCGGGATGTGCTAGCGCCTGTGAAACTGTGGCAATCGCCGCACTGAAACGCTTCAATATTCTCGGACAGCCCTCTGGTGGCCTTACAACAGGCAACGAAGCGATAGACTTGCCAAATGGCTTGGTGCTGCAGATAACAGCAGGACAAACTGCGACTATCGATGGGAAAATAATTTATCCTCATGTGAATCCAGATAAGCTTGTCTCTGATGCGGAGATGAAAATTTTATTAAATGAAAAACGAAACTAATACAGAAATTGCGGCGTACCGCTAATGCTTCATTTCGTAGAAGTACACGATATCCAAATCGACACTAAGGCTATGATGTCTTACGTTGATGCGACAAAAACTCTAATAATCAGCGCGGATATTTAGCATATACATTTCTTTTCAGCCCTGGTCAGAAAGCTACTGAGGCATTTTTTCAGTGTGCTGACATGATCAACAATTGTAAAAATATCCGCGCTGCTTAACAAACTCGGAACATTGAATTGCCTTTCAAATTCCTTAGGTTTATGACTTTAATTCTTGTAACGAACAAAAAATAATCGCGGAAATAGAGTTTGTGTTTGCGATTATAGATTCGATTCAGACAAGTACCATGCCTCGGAAAGCAATATAAAACAAGGGGCTGAGTTGACGACTTCAATTACCGAGAATAGTCCTAGAAGTAAATCGGGCAGCTCATCACACGATGTTCTGGTCCGCGAACGTCATAGGTGCGGCCAGGCTGTGGTGCGACGACACAGAATTCACCGCGAGGCGTTTTTACACGTGTCATACGTGAGCCATCAGGGCGCATTTCCTCTTTGGTTTGGATCTCCCGTGCGGGAGCATCTTCTAATAAGTTTTGCGCAAACCTTTCCATCGTACTGAGTTCCTTCTTGGTACTCAGCCAACGCTTAACTGGCAGCTCAGATTCGACTTGTTTCCATGCTTTGCCAGCATCGATTCGGTAGCGTTCACGCTCACTGGTGCTAGGCCTAATGTTGGAAGGCGAACTTGTTTTCGGTGGTAAGGTGGCGAAGGGATCTAAGGCTGGATCGACGGTGATGTCCTCTTTAGGTTTTTCGTTTGTTAATGGGGGCGATACTTGACTTCTAAGCTCATCGCTAACGGTTGGGGTTCTTGTTTTTTCCTTCGAAGCTACCGTTTTTTCACGATCGATTTGATTATTTTCTTGCTTCGTTTCCCTTGTTTCCCTTGTTTCTGCGGTGATGGGTACTGGGATTAGTCTCAATAGTAATGCGGAGCCCTGCTGACGAAGGGTAGGGAAACTCTCAGTCTTAAATACGGCATATAAAATCAACGTGTGTAGACTTAAAATCAGCAGTAAGGAGATGCCGCGCTTTTGAAACTTATCGCTGAATGCGAGATGCGGTGGTTTTTGCAGTGTCCCTGAGATCATGTTCATTTCTATGGTTCGCCGTTATCTGTTTCGTCAATTACGGGGGCAAAATACACGACGTACCTCTGGCTGTGCCAAGTACGTACGGCCAGGGTCTGGCGCTTTGTAGCAATTGCCGTTGATCTTGGTAATGCGAGAGCCATCACTCAATGTATAACTCTCTTCTTGTGGGCCGCGCGCCACTCCTGCCTTTTCAATTTTGCTGGCTAGTTCATCCCATTTATCTTTGTAGGGATAGTTCTGCTTTTCCCAATATTCTCGCACCAATTGATTGGGTGGTTTTGCTGCTTGTGCCTTACGTTCGTCTTGAGCCCATTCACGTTCTAAGCCTTTCGTCAGAGCTTTGACATCACGATTGATGGGATGGTTCTCGTCTTTTGTATGATGATCGTTTTGCTGTACGTTGCTCGAGGATATCTCATGTTGAACAGTGGCAGTTGGAGCACCTGTTGGCGTTTGTTTTGTGATCTCATGTTTCTTTTTGTTGAAGAGCGCGTTGAATTCATTTGAAGCAGTATTGAGCACTGATTTGTTTTGTCTTTGAGTGACAACAGGCTTAATGAAGAACATATCATTTTTACGTAGCTCTTGTTTCTGCAAGATGTTCGGTGCATCTTGCAGCAAACGCCACATCGCCAATAAATGTATCAAGCCCACCAGTGTAAGCAATGCAGATCGATTAAAGTTTGAATGAACCTGATTAACTTGCATGGGTGGTGGCAGCTTTGGTCTAAACGCGAGAGCATATTGAAGACCATCAAAGTCACCAACAGCGCTGAAATTTGCAGCGAAACACGCGCTACATAGTACTAACATACGGTACCTCAGCAATAAAGACCTTGCGTAGTTCACACAGCGGTTTACACTAGGCGTTTTCGATACTGAGCCTCGTGGCCTAAACTTCATGATGAAATGGTTATTTGCCGGACTCGCTGGGATTCTGGCTCTGATTCTCGGCTTGTTAGCTTATGTTTACCTAATCTTGGTGCCAGATTTGCCACCGATTACTGCAGTGACCGATTACAAACCTAAGATACCCTTGCGTATCTATACTGCAGACAATACCTTGATCGGCGAATTTGGCGAAGAGCATCGCGACTTTGTTCCGATCAAAGATATTCCCGATACCATGAAAAAAGCGATCTTAGCGGTCGAAGACGCACGTTTTTACGAACATCATGGCGTCGACTATATTGGCATGGCACGTGCTGTGGTTTCGACTGCGACGGGTGCGCCTCAAGGTGGCGGCACCATCACCATGCAAGTAGCGCGTAACTTTTTCTTAACCCGGGAGCGCACAGTATCACGCAAATTACGTGAAATTTTACTGGCACGTCGTATTGAAGATGCTTTGACTAAGGATCAGATTCTCGAGTTGTATATGAATCAAATCTATCTCGGACAACGTACGCACGGTTTTTCCAGTGCCGCACGTATTTATTTTAATAAGTCGATGAAGGAGCTGAGTATCGCGGAAGCAGCTATGTTGGCTGGTATTCCAAAGAACCCTGCACGTCATAATCCTGCTGTGAATTTTGAACGTGCCAAAGAACGGCAGTTGGTAGTCTTGAAAAGCATGGAACGCCATAAATACATTACTGAATCGCAGTATGACGTGGCAAGTAAAGAGCGTTTACATGTCACTAAGGTGCCAAGCTTTGAATCACATGCCGCCTATGTAGCTGAGATGGTGCGCCAGAGTATATATGCGCAATTTAAAGAAGACACTTATACCGCGGGAATTAAAGTCATCACGACGATTGATCGTGATGAGCAAGAGGCGGCTTATGAATCCTTACGTCGTAATGTGCTCACTTACGATCAACGACACGGATATCGTGGGCCGGAAGCATTTATCGATTTGCCGAGCGATGCAAACCAACGTGACGATGCAATCGATGAATTTCTCCAGAAATTTCCCGCAAGTGAAGGCTTAATCTCCGGTGTGGTGACTGAAGCAACGCCAAAGTTGATTAAGGCGGATCTGGCAACAGGCGAATCGATACAGATCACTGGTGAAGGCTTGCGCCTGGCTAACGCAGCTTTGCAAGCAAAAGCCAATCGAGATCTGAAAATCCGCCCAGGTGCCTTGATTCGCGTAATGCAAGATGCGAAAGGGAATTGGTCGGTAACCCAATCGCCAGAGGTGGATGCAGCTTATGTCTCCTTGAACGCGCAAAACGGTGCTTATCGCGCCATGGTCGGTGGTTTTGATTTTAATCGTAAGAAGTTTAATCACGTGACTAGCGCTTGGCGTCAACCAGGCTCTTCGATCAAACCATTTATTTACTCAGCAGCGCTAGAAAAAGGTTTTTATCCTTCTACTCTGATTAATGATGTGCAGTTATCGAGTACCACGGAAGAAGATTTGAAATGGGATCCACGTAACGATGATGGTAAGTATGACGGCCCCATCGAAATGCAACGCGCACTGGCAATGTCGAAGAACGTTGTGTCTGTGCGTATTTTGAAAAATATCGGTGCAGGTTATGGACGTGATTACTTGCCGCGTTTTGGTTTTGATCAAAATAAACATCCGATTAATTTGACGCTCGCTTTAGGTACAGGTTCGGTTACGCCTTTACAATTGGCCGGCGCTTATGCGGTGTTTGCTAATGGCGGTTATCAAGTTAAACCGTGGTTGATCGATAAGGTGATTGATGCCAAAGGTACTATTTTATTCCAAGCCA
>CALKVB010000558.1 GCA_937996605.1 uncultured Oxalobacteraceae bacterium
TCTTTCAAGATGGGAAAATCGTGCACATCCAAATGAAACCACTGCAGATCGGGATCAGTGCTTATGCTCTGGCCCTCTGCTGTTGCTTGGTGCATGTAAATTCCTTCGCAGGCGAGCTGAGGGCCGCTTGCGCGACCAATCGACCACCCTATTGTTTTCTCGAGAATGGAGAATTCAAAGGCATCGAAGTGCGTCTTCTCAAAGCCGCCATGTCGCAGTCAAATCATGAACTGAAGTTTCAAGATATTCCCAAAAATCGACTAACGACAGCACTAAAACAAAATGAAGTCGATATTGTTGCAACCGTTCAGAACAATGCTGAAGCTAACATCTTTTATAGCGCTCCATACCTAGAATTTCAGAATGTGGTCGTGAGTAAAGCGCGCAATCAATTGCATTTATCTAGCCTACAGGATCTAAAAAAGTACAGCTTTATTATTTGGCAAGGAGGTTGGAAAAATCTGGGTTCTGATTTTGAGGAATTATTCCGACCAGATCAACAGGGAAAATTTCCAAAGAATTATTTCGAAGCATTTAACCAACTCAATCAAAACAAGATGTTTTGGGCGGATAGAGTGCAACTCATTATCATCGATCGTCGCATATTTGAATATCATCGCCAACTCCTCAGTAAAGAATTTGATACGACAGAAGCTTTGAGTTACCACGACATAATTAAATCAAAAACAGCTTATATGGTCGGTTTTCGCCAAGACGAGTGGAGAAAGCAATTCGAAGAGGGAATGAAGAAACTTCGCGCCACTGGCGAGGCACAGGCCATCATTGACAATCACTACTGAACATCAACAGACCTTCCTTTTTTGCATTCTATAGCCCGAAATTGGCATTCTATCGATTCAAGCTTGTGGTGCTGCTCGCTCCTCTTTATGCTGCGATTCTTCAAAATAAAAACTCGAGAGGAATCCGTCATGTTGAAGTCCCTTCTTTTTGGCATCACAACAATTCTGATTAGCAGCCAAGTCAGCGCTCAACAACACAAATATCATGTGAAAATAGACCAACAGGCGCAAATCGCCCATGTCGAAGCATCGATCGAACTTGAAGGCAACATGCTTAGCCTTTTTAACACCAATCCCATGCCTAACTATCCCAATGGCCAAGCCGATTTTTTAAAGAATTTACAGGCGTTTGATAAATCGGGCCAAGCACTCAAGATCGAAGACAAAGGTGAAGGTGAATACCAACTGCAAGGAAACCAAAACATACGTTTGACATATGACGTCAAATTAGAACATGACAAACTCAATTGGCCAGCCGGCAACGAAGAAGTGTTGTATCACACCAGCGAAGGCCTGATGCTGACCGGCTATACCCTGTTTCTAGTACCAGGTGAGAAAATGTCTGGTCAGACTGTAGTCGAATTCGAATTACCCAAGGGTTGGCAAAGCCACACGGCGCTAAAACCACAAGCCAATCGCAATCAATTTATTGCTAAGAGTCGTCGTGAATTAGTAAATAACGCCTATTTTTTTGGCACCGCTCAGTCTTCGTCCATGCGTGCGGGCGGAATCGATATTGAAATCGTACTTGGTGCTCGCTATTTTAAGCAAAGACAAGTTATCGAGTCACTCTTAAAAAAACAACTTGCCAGCTACCTCACGATGTTTGGCAGTAAACCTCAAGCGGAACGATACTTAATCATCATCAATCAAGGTGATAGTGGCGATGGCGGCGCGTTCTCTGGTAGCTTCAGTCAACTACTGCGTGGCGATGCTGAAGTGCGGACCAGAGCCATTTGGGGCCGCGTTATTGCACACGAACTCTTACACTTCTGGAATGGACTTTCTTTGGTTCCTGTGAATGATCAAGAAGAATGGTTCAAAGAAGGTGTAACCGATTATTTAACCATCAAGAGCATGGCAAAGAATGGTCTTCTTCCACGTCAATCGGTCATGCAGTGGTTAGAAAATCTCAGTCGAGGCCAACTGATTGCAAGACGCGTACAAAACATCAAAGGTAGCGTGCGAGAGGCTGCACAAAACAAGCATCAAAACTGGCTCATGGTCTATGGCGGCGGCAGTATTGCAGGGCTGGCAATCGATATCGAACTACGCAAACGCACGGCAAATCAACTTGGTTTAGAAGAATTGATGCAAACAATGTATCGTGATTTCGCGATCAAACAAAAGCCGTATCAACTCGACGACATTATTGCAGCAGCAAGCAAATTAACTTCCTCAGATTTCAGCGAGGTAATTAAGAAACTAGTACAAAGCAATGATGCAATTGAACTCGCACCGATATTTGATGGGGTGGGGCTACAACTTGAACAATATCTTTTACTTGAGCACAACCTGTTAAACAAAGCCAAGCCAACACCTGAAGAACGTGAACGTTTCCAGAAAATTTTCGGAATTCCACTTTGAAATAGAAACACCTTCACTACTGCAGACGCCCCTTATTCTTTAATCGCTTCAACACTAAAAAATAAGGTCACCTCGTCACTCACAAAAGGAGTGAATCGACCAAGATCGAAATCACTCCTTAAAATTCTTGAACTGCCGTTTGCACCACACGCTTTTTTCAAGTAAAGCGGCATAAAACGGCAATTAAATTGGCTCAACTCAATGCGGATAGGTTTCGTTATGCCTTTGATAGTAAGCTCGCCTTCCATCGCCACCACTTTCTGGGTCTCATCAAATACAATCGCTGTCGATTTAAAAGTGATCTTAGGATAGTTTGCGGCGTCGAAAAATCTTGTTGAGCGCAGCGCCGTGTCAAAGACCGCGGTGCCTGTACTCACAGAATTAGCCTCAATTTCGATCAGAACACTCCCTGTTCTGTTTTCAAAATCAATCTCTATCATTCCGCTATTACGATCAAAGCGGCCACGTTGCAGGGACAATCCCCAGTGGTTGTATTCAAAAATTGAGAAGGTGTGTTCAGAATCAATCTTGTATCGATCAAAAGCGTTTGCGTTGCTCGAGACTAAGACGGACATCAAGATAGACATCAGAAAAACGATGGCATATAAACTTGGAGAACTTGGTGAACGCAATTGTTTGAACATCTGGCCCCCACTTAAAACAGAATGACAAACTTAATTTCACCTAAGCTTCGCCAACTCATTTTTTCCTAAAACAATAGCCAAAAAGATTACGTATAAATATAAGTCAATTCAATTGCCTCCGCAGAAAGCGCAATTCAACCCATATTTCCTGCCGTTTATCCCAAAGTCATTGCTTGAATTTCGACGCTCAAGCACACTACGCGTGAATCAATTGTACGTGAAAGTCTCAAGCTGAAGTACACATTGTTTCAACCTCCCTTTTTCGTCATCCCGACTCACGTCGCGATGACGATTTTTTTTGTATTTTCAATTTTTTAGGGCTTCAATCGCTTTCCGAATCAAGATAAATGAAATTGCCTGATCGAGGAGAGATTAAGCGCATATGGGACATGACCAAAAAGGATTCGTCTATGTTGAAGTTGTATTTCTACCGTCTACTCTCGATTCTCATTGTCTTTTATGCGGGACTCAGCGCCTCCCTCGCGCATGAAAATTCAAATCAACAGACCTGGATCAGCGCATGGTATTCCCCTATCGATAGCGCCGGCCCTGCTATCCCCCCAAGCACCATACGTCAATGGTTGAGAACCAGCATTGGAGGCAATAAGATACGTGTCCGTTTTTCGAATCGCTTTGGCGAAACGCCGCTCAGCTTAACTTCCGTTTCGATTGCTAAATCACCCGCGAAATTTAAAGTCGACTTACGTGACAGCAAAACCCTCAGTTTTGGCGGGCTGCCGACCGTCATCATTTATCCAGGCGAAGAAATTGTGAGCGATCCTGTCGACATGGAGGTCAAAGCATTACAAACGCTAGCAATCAGTTTCTTCACACCCACTGGGGCGACTCAAACCAGCCTTCATGGCGCTTCGATGCAAAATGCTTTTCTCTTTAATGATAAGAATATTGCCCACGAAGAGACTTGGGAAACCGAGACGCGTGATGACTCTCGTTACTTTATCTCCGGCCTAGAAGTCTTGAGTGCAAGCACAAGCAAAGTGATCGTGATCATTGGCGATTCAATTACCGATGGAGTTGGGATAGAAAATGATAACTACCACAGATGGCCTGACTTCCTTTCGGAACGCATACAACAAAGACCTGAATTGAGCCACCTAGCTGTGGTCAATGCTGGCATCGCTGGCAATCGTGTGATGCGTGACGCGGCCACCCCATTTGTGGGAACTGCCGCCATTTCTCGATTTGATACTGATGTATTACAGCAGCGAGCTATTCAGTCAATCATTTTTCTGCAAGGTACCAACGATATCCTCGCCAATACTTTACTGCAAGCTGCAGAACAGCAAGTCAGTCTAAATGAACTGATCGCAGGGATAGAATCACTAATTGCAAAATCCCATGCGCATGGTTATAAAATTTACGGAGGCACACTGACTCCAAGAGCGGGATCGACGGGAATTCTCACCCATACAGAAGATGCGGAAAAAATGCGCCAACAACTCAATACCTGGATACGCACTTCGGGTAAGTTTGACGCGGTTATCGATTTTGACGCTGTCTTACGCGATCCGCAACAAACCCACCGGCTAAATCCGCGCTTCGATAGCGGCGATCACACTCACCCTAATGCGGCTGGATATAAGGCCATGGCAATGGCAATTGATCTCAAGCTTTTTGATGCAAAGTTTTAACGTTTCTGTTTAAGAAAACGCACTAACAAATCACCAAAATCTGCAATATTTTTATTGCTGACGATGTCGAGCGTATCGTTGGCGGTGTGCCATTCGGCCAAATTCGTCCAATCGATAATGTGGACAAGTGGAATACCAAGTTGTACAAAAGGGAGGTGATCGTCTTCTATCATCAAATTCACAGGCGCAATCTTAGTCGGACCTTTTTGCGCCAGTAGTTTCTGTGCTAACTGTGGATTTGAACCGCGTGTAATAAACAAGTTTTGTTCTTTATGGCCAATCATGTCGATAATTAAAAAACCTTTGATTGGCAATCCCTTATAGGCGATACCATCAAATTGCTTCTCGAGGCTAGCCGCGAATGCGCGTGAACCATGTATGTTGTCCTGCACGCCAAGCAAACGTTCACCGTCATTCCAATCGGCGAGTGTGGCTTCTTCACCATCGAAGAACGCCAGCCCTACCGTACAATCGAGAAAACGTCCACCTTCTGCAGCCGCCGAACGATTAGTCGCTTCGCCCTTACGAATACTTGTGACTACGCGTGCTAATTCCAACATCGTAGCAGTGGAAGAGCCACCGTCATTCGCGCCAACAAATTTCATGTTCGCATAAGGTTTAGTATCGTAATGACCGCCTATCATCACTAAACAACGCTCACTGCCTTTCGACAATGCGATGACGTTCTCCCCTTCCACCTCTTTTACAGGATTCGCTTTTTTATCTTTGCCACCAAGTCGCTCTGAAGCTATATTGGGTATCTTGGTTTTGAACTTCTGAATCTGTACATCCCAAGCGTCTTTACTCAAAGACGACTTCAATTCTTGAGTGTATTTCTTTTGTTCACTGCTGGCCATAGGATGCGGTGCTTTCACAAAGCGCTTCATCGCCTGCTCGACTTTTTCGACACTAAAATTATGTGCATCCTGTTCAAACTCAGCTGCCAGCGCGGGTGCCATTAACACCGCAGTGACACAACTAAGGCCAAGAAATTTCTTCACAAATACAGCTGTCATACACACTCCTTAAGAGCATCGTTAGGAAAAGCTAAATTGACTCGAATTGTAATTTAAAAACGGAAACGATACTGGCTAAGCACGAGGCCAGGAAATTTAAACTGAGAACTGCAATCGATGTAAATTCGCATAAGCAGAATCTCGCGCTAACAATTCATGATGAGTCCCAATTTCAACAATTTTTCCATCAACCAACACAACTATCCGGCTGGCCCGTTCAATCGTTGAAAGGCGATGGGCAATTACTAATGTAGTTCGCCCTTGCATTAATTCATCAAGAGCCGCCTGCACGGCACGTTCAGATTCACTATCAAGCGCAGAAGTTGCTTCATCCAAGATAAGGATAGGCGCATTTTTGTAAATCGCCCGCGCGATTGCCAAACGTTGGCGTTGTCCGCCTGATAGACGCATCCCATTATCACCTATCGTGGTATGTATACCCTCAGGCATTTCAATAATCACTTCACGTAGATGAGCAGAATCGATCGCGTATTCGATACGCTGTTGATCTGGGGTGGCGTCACCGTAGGCAATATTCGCCGCAATCGTATCATCGAATAAAACTACATTCTGACTTACCATGGCGATTTGTTGTCGCAAGCTCTTCAGCGAAAGTTCAGGCAAGGAAATTCCATCCAATAGAATCTCACCCTGATTCGGCTCGTAAAAACGCGGGACCAAATTCACCAAAGACGTCTTACCACCGCCTGACATACCAACTAAAGCAATCGTTTCACCAGCCGCGATATCCAAATTAATATTCTCGAGTGCCGCTTGTTCTTGACCGGGGTAAGTAAAACCTAATGCACGAAAGCTCAATTGTCCACGAGCGCGTCCATCTATCGTTTTACCTGTCGCCACTTCTGCTTCAGTATCGACCATCGCGAACACAGATTCCGCTGCCGCCATGCCGCGTTGAATCGGACCATTTAAATCTGCGAGGCGTTTTAATGGCGTCAGCAACATCATCATTGCCGTAATAAAGGTAACGAAATCGCCAACGGTGGTTGCATCTTTACGCGCTTGCGCCAAGGCCAGCATGATCACCACTGCAACGGCAATCGACGCCAAAATTTGTGTCAATGGCGTAGTGAAAGAGACCGCGACCGTACTCTTCATGGTGTAGCTGCCGAGCTTACGATTCTTTTCCTCGAACCGCTTCTGCTCATAGTCTTGCCCACCAAAAATGCGGATTACTTGATGCGCACGAGTCGACTCTTCAATGACCTGAGTCAATTCGCCATTCACTTCTAAAGATTGCTGATTCAACTTACGAAGACGCTTACTTACGCCGCGCACCAACAAGGTCATACCTGGAATTAAGATAATAGTAACCAACGTTAACTTCCAATTTAGCCAAACCAAATAAGCCATTAGGGCCACTACCGTGAGCGAGTCCCGAAACAAAGTAGTGATCGATACTTTGATCATCTCCACAATCTGCTGGGCTTCAAACATAATGGTATTGATAATACGACCGCTGCTTTCCGCATGATAGAAACCGACAGGAACATGCATCAGTTTCTCAAAAATTTTAGCGCGTAACTCGTTTAATAAATTCACCGTAATACGGCTCATCAAGTAACTCGTCGTAAAAGTGCAAAATCCACGCACCACAAAAATGCCGATCAAGCCTGCCGGTACATACCACAATGGAAAGAGCATGCGCTCGCCTTGAAAACCATGATCAAGCAATTTACCGAGGCCCCAAGGCAAAGCAAGTTCAGTCAACGCGGTGCCTGACATTGTGATGATGGTCCAGAACAAGTACACACCATACTTCGCTACTGAAGACCATAACCTTTTGATGATAGAGCCATTCATCTTTGCCATAAAATTCTTATTCCTTTACGCTTAGCTTTCGCATTTTCTTGCCAACGGTATTGCGAGCATAATCATCATTGCTAAGCCAAATAATGCATCGCGCAAAACGGCGTTGAAAGCGCCTGAGAACGCCATGCTGACAGTCAGCATACACAATGGCATCGCATAATAAGACTGTTGTCTTGCCATCTGAAATGCAACATACAATTGTCTTCCCCAAAGCGCCAACAAGGCAAATAAACCAAGAATGCCCAATTCACACCAATACAATAAATAATCATTATGTGGGGTCGTCATTTTCTCACTCATCTGACCGCGTGCCTCGTCTCGATACAGCGGCAACCATTGGCCAATGCCATGCCCGACCAACCAGCGTTGTTGGATCAAATGCCAAGTGTTCTTATAGATTTCTAGGCGCATACCATCTTCACTGACACTGCCCTGCTTTCCAAAATCACGCACTTGTTGAATAGTACAAATGCCACGATTTTTGAAGATCTCAAGTCCATTCATCTGATAACGATCATGCATTTCTTTCGCCAAGCAAGTTAAAGGTGACGGTGCATTTAAGGCCAAATATAGGCCTCCACTAATGAGAGTCACAGTCACAACAACTGTCGCGATTTGCCAGCGTTTAAAACAAAATTTTCGACAGGCAAAGATCGCCAATAAGAGGAAAAAAAGTAAAGCAGCAGTACGTGATTTGCTACATAAGAAAAGCGCCGAAAGCACATAAGTAAAGGCGAATAGACGCCAAATTGTGTGATTGCGATGTGTTACCCAGTCATGCAACATCCAAGCAGCGGCGATCGCCAAGAGTAACCCGAGCAAGATCGACTTATTGCCCTGATAGATCACATAACTTCGAAATAAAGTATTTTCGGGAAGTAAGCCTGCATAGGCAAGAAAAAACAAAGTCGACGCAATCACAGCACCAACAAAAAAGGCGAGAATAGCTTTTTCTTGCCACTCCCCTGCACCAATGGCCAACATAGGTAACAGAAACCAGTATGTTTGATAATGGAAAAACTGGCTCCAATATTCAGAGTCTTTAGGCGGATTCACAAGAGAAGATCCGAGACAAATCAAGCTTAAACCCAGAGCAGGCAAGAGCATAGGATGCCTCCGTATGTTGCTCCACTTTTGACTGAAATCTGTAGAAAGTAGAAAGGCAACGAAAAAACAGAGTAAACCGAAATACATTACGCCCACAGGAAAGAATAGCGTGAGTGGCAGCATTGCTAACACGCTTTGCGGTAAAGTTTTCTTGAGTTCAGTTTGCATCAATATATTGTTTTGGTATGTCACGAATATCTGGAATTAAGCATATTCGATTTTGACATTGGCAGGCTGCAACCAATCGCCTAACTTCTTGCGCAATTGATCATCAGGATTCACTCGCCATGCATCGGACAAATACAACTCCGCTGTCGCTACCTTATTTTGATAGTGAATCAAAACAGGGCAGCCCTCTTGGTTCAGATGCTCACGTAAAATCTCGGCTAGCTTTTTGGTATCGGCACTGGCATCGAGCTTGACTCGCAAACCCTGTGAGAACTGAACCCGCGCGCGACCGATATCCATCACTTTTTCTGCAGTAATACGCAAACCGCCATTAAAGCGATCTTCTGAAACTTTGCCGAGCACAGCGAGGAATTCGTCCTCTTTAAATACCGATTTAAATTCTTCGGCCAGTTCACCGTACACGGTAACCTCAACTACCGCCGTTCCATCATCGAGTGTCACGATCAATAAGCGACCACGTTGCGTCATTTGTGAACGCAAACCCGAAATCACACCACCAATCAAACGTAAATCACGTGAAGGTTCCAATTTCGCCAAGGTCGTTTTAATGAACTGCCGTACTTCTGGCGCATAGGCGTCGAATAGATGGCCGGACAAATAAAAACCAAGTGCTTGCTTTTCTTCCAGCAAACGCTGGCGATCCGACCAATGCTCTGCCTTCACATATTCTGGTGGCGGGATCATATCGTCATCGTCACCAAACAAACTGACTTGATTGGCCGAGGCCTCGGCTTGTTCAGCCACTTCCATCGCGAAATCCACACTTGCCAGTAACACCGCGCGATCCTGTCCAAGACAATCCATCGCACCGGCACGTATCAAAGATTCTATGGTGCGACGATTCACTTGGCGTTTATCGACACGCTTACAGAAGTCGAACAAATCTGTGAAAGGGCCACCTTCGCGACGAGCATTAACGATACTTTCAATCGCATTTTGACCCGAGCCTTTGACCGCACCCATGCCATAACGAATCTGCGTCGCTTTTTTGCCAGTCTCGCCAACCGGGACGAAACGATAATCAGACTGATTGATATCAGGTGGTAGCATTTTGAGCTTACAGACATCAATCGCATCTTCGACTAAGATCTTAACCTTGTCTGTATCGTCCATGGCCAAGGACATATTGGCCGCCATAAACGCGGCGGGATGGTGGGCCTTCAAATAAGCCGTGTGATACGACAACAAGGCGTATGCGGCAGCATGCGATTTATTAAAACCGTAACCCGCAAACTTTTCCATCAAGTCGAATATCTCGTCGGCTTTTTCTTGTGACAGTCCATCTTTCGCCGCACCATCACGGAAGATCTGACGGTGCTCGGCCATCTCTTCTGCT
>CALKVB010000559.1 GCA_937996605.1 uncultured Oxalobacteraceae bacterium
TTTGTAAACGCCAACATCATTTGGTATTTGGATCAACTCGAAATCAACCAATAGAGAATTGTGTTGTTGCATAAATTCAGTATTGCCCGACCAATTGGTGGCGATCACAGGTTTACCGAGAAACATGGATTCTGCTGGACCCAATCCGTAACCCTCTGATCGATGTAGAGAAACAAAGCAGTCACAAACAGATTGTAAGTCATATACTTCTTGTCGACTCAGTGTCTTATCGATCCAAAAAATGTTGTTGAATGCTGACAGTCTTTGTTTGAGTTTAGCGACATCGTCAGGATGGTGGTGGGAGTTCTGTGTTTTGATTACCAGCGCAATATCAGTCGCTGTGGTTTCGAAAGCTTGTTCAAATGCCCGGATGCTAGCGTCAGGATTCTTTCGATCTTGAAATGAAGAGAAGTCATACATCACTAGAAATAAAAACTTATCTTGGGGTAAGTTGAATTGTGCGCGACTTGCTTGTGCCGACGTTGTAAAGTGAATTGCGTGGGGGATCTTTACTACAGGAATAGGAGAAACCTTTGCGACTGCCTCTTGAACGAATGCGGTGGGTACCCAGACTTCATTGAGATTATCGAAACCTGAGCGATGTTCTGGCAACATATCTGGTAACTCCCAGTGCCAGTAACCGATGTTATATCGAGAAAAGAAGTGGCTAGGCAACTGTAGTGCAGCTTCGCTGATTTGATCCGCATTAATATGAAATACATTAATCCCATATTCAATTTCTTTGATGATATGTTTTTCGAGGCTGCGGTCTTGCGTGCGACTGAGGTTGTTGCGATTGAAGTCGATCACGCCGAAGGGAATACCTACTGCCTCCAATGCTTTTGCGAATTGTCTCAACGACTGTCCAACGCCATGTTCGGAACGTGCATAACCTATGAGGTTGACTCCGGCTGATAGTGGTTCTTCAGTTTGGTTTGGATTCGCTAATGCATCGCCTTTGAAGAGGATGGTTTCCCCCACCGTTAATTCTTTAATTTTTAGCGACAATGAACGTGTGTCTTCGTTTAATCCTAGCTCAATCGGCGTAAATGAGTACGAAGGTGTGACATGAAGTATGGCAGGCCATTCTTTCGGCATAGTCTGAATAATGCCTTCGACAATCGAAGTTTTTGCACCGACTCTGAAGCGACTTCGGGGCAACTCGTTGAATCCTATCGATAATTCTATCTCGGAATTTCCATAGGCGCGTTCGAATAATTCAGGGTGAACTTCAAGTTTTAAAACAAATGAATTGGCGATTGGATGCTTAATTAAAAAGCGCGCCTGTTTGCCCATCCAATGCGACGTTTGCGCATCCTCCACGTAAATGCCTGTGAAGTGATGACTTTGTCTTCTCGGTTTAAAAACCATGGGATCACTTGCGTGGGTTTTATATGGTAGGTTAATCCGTAATGGATCAATTTTCACGGGCTGATTACTCGCCATACCTAACTTACTTGCGAACCTAGTACCGCGAAATTGTGCAAATCCAAGTCGAACAAAGTCTCTAAAATTACTTATTTGCTGGTATTGGGTAAGCCTTGCATGGCCGAGTTGGCCACCTGTTACTCGTTTGTGTAGGAATACCAAACCGCGTGCCCAGATTGATGGTTTATAGTCTGGTCGTAAATGGATTGGTATCGGTTGAGCTTGGAGTTTTCGTTGTTGCTGTTGCGCTTCGATAAGCGCGAGACGAACCGGTAGCACATACGACTCGGGAATGCCAATTTCAACCGCACCTTTTTCGGCAAACCAATGATAGAAGGGGACTTTGCTGTGACCGAGCGGGTCTGGAAAAGCGCGTTGAAGATGCGTATGTTCTAACCATACGGCGCGTAAAATAACAGGTAAGTCGCCAGCCTCTCCGTGCATGAAGAACTCATAAGCGGCAAATGGATTCTCACCGGAGTTGAATCGGACTTGATCGTCTTCGCGATACAAGACTCTCAAAGCGTTGGGGATCGCAACGCCATTCTCCAAAAAGCCAAATGCATAGGGAATTTTTCTAAAACTACTTAAACCGTTGTCTATTACTTTCTGTGCGTAATCAAGTGCGAGGTTTTTTGCTGCACCAATCGACTCTAGATCAAGGCGATTTTGATGCTTGGAGAATGGTTTAGGATTTAATGGATCAAAACCACTGAAGTGAAAAAATCTAAGTGGGCGTTGATTCGCATACCATTTGTTTTCTCGATGACTTATCGTGCGATGAGGTAGATTCCAGTAGGCCACGTTGTAACCGGGATCACGCAGTATGCGAAAGCCTTCGAACATGCCTGGTGCCAGATCTACCCATTTTTGATCAGTAAATAGACCTTTTTCAGGCGCCGATACTGCTCCGAATTCTAGTTTTTTTTCCCACCACGAGATGAATTGATCGGCTTGTATCGTGTTGCCGAGAGCGAGAAAACCAAGATTAAAAGATCCTGCTCGCATTATGTCTAACTCACTTGGATGTCTTTCATCCTCCAACGGGGCTGTGAGGTGAGGAGTGAGGACACCCGTTGCGTTCTGCATGAGTAAATCTTCAACGTCGACCAATCGGTCGACCACCAAAATATCAGGATCGATATAAACGATATGCTGATAGCCCATCTTTCGAAGATGTGCAAACATGTACGGTTTCGCGGCGGTGTTAAGCTCCATGATGCCGTAGCGAAAGAGAAACTCTCTCAACTTGGGAAGCGGCAACTGTTCGATCAGTGTCGCGTCGTATAGGTCTCCTGCAACTTCATTGATGTTTGGATGACGGTCAACAAACAGCACATGTCTATCCCAATCCGGATGCGTTTCTTGAAGAGAGCGCATTAGGGTTTTTGCAAATGCGCCATAGTTGAGCGAAACAATAGTAAAGACGGCAGTTTTTAAATTCGTTTTCAAGCTACTTTTTTCCTTTAAAAGTCGAGAAACGCTGCAGGGTATTCAAGATTGAACATGTCTCTGGTTGAAGCCATTTTGGACATAGAGACTAAACTGCAATGATAACCGATGAAGGTGGTGGGGCGAACCGTTGGGGTAGATAGTTTGTTGGCGGCGCTAGCTTCTTTTGCACCTGGCTTTAAGGTAACAACTTGGGACAAGACAAGGATGCGAGAGTAAAATGCTTTTTCGTAAATTAATTACAGCAGATTTTATCTGCTGAAAGAAACTGGCATATTTATGCGTGGATTGAGTTGGCCTCAACTAAAAAATTTAATACAGTTTGCGCACCGACGCTTACAGGAAGTACGACTGCCGCAAGTGGCTGGTAGTCTCACTTTCACGACGGTTCTCGCTCTGGTACCTGTGTTGACAATAGCGCTTGCCATTTTGACGGCATTTCCTCTATTTACGGATTTTAAGACGTCTTTGGAGGCCTATTTCACGCAGAGTCTCATGCCGAAAGCAATATCTAGCTCGGTTCTCGGATATCTGACACAGTTTGCAACTAAGGCGACCCGACTCTCTGCAGTCGGTGGTGTGGCTTTGATGTTCACCGCGGTTGCCACGATGGCGATGATTGATCGTACTTTTAATCAGATATGGCAAGTCAAGCGTTCGCGTCCCTTGGTGCAACGTATTGTGGTGTATTGGGCGATTGTAACCTTGGGACCTTTGTTGATTGGTATTTCGATCAGTGCAACTTCTTTTTTGTTCACCGCAACCACTGGTGTCGCGAAATCGGCCCCCTTAGTGGGGACAATCTTCTCTACCTTGTTTTCAATTGTACTTACGACAGGCGCATATACTTTGTTGTACCTTATTGTGCCAAATCGTCCGGTAAATTGGCGAGATGCAGCCTGGGGCGGTTTGTTTGCAGCAGTTGTATTTGAAATCGCGAAGCGCTTATTTGCGATTTTTATAAAGCAGTTTCCGACGTACACGGTGATTTATGGCGCACTCGCGGCGATTCCTATCTTTTTGATTTGGATCTATCTGTCTTGGTTAATCACACTGATAGGTGCTGTGATTACTGCCTCGTTACCGGTCGTGAAATATGAACGCTGGTGGCACGTGCCGGTCGCTGGAAGCGCTTTTGAAGATGCAATTGCCGTGCTGCGCGTATTGGTATTAGCCCGAAATTCGGATGCCAATGCTACCGTAGACACCCTAACAATTCGCGCACGAACCCGATTTGGTGTTGACGAAATTGAAGGAATTCTGGAGAAAATGTTGGAGTTGGGTTGGGTTGGGCGCGTAGTGGTCGAGGTGCCTGAAAAGAGAGGGCGTATTTGGCGCAAGCACGACGCCGGTGCGGAGCGCTGGATCTTAATTATGAACCCTGCGGCGTTGACTCTCGCCGATGTTTATCGGTTATTTGTATATGACACGCGAAGTGACACGGCTTTGGCCCGCGAAGTGCATGCTGTTTTAGAGCAGGGGCTCTCAGAGAGCTTGTATGACTATGTTTTGAGTCGTTGAAGTTGAGTTGCTGAGGGGCTGCTCAAACAAGCTGATTTTGTATTTTTGATCGAGATTCTACATCGTGAAAAATACTTTTCACATCGTGAAATTTCATGATGTACTGCATCAAATAAATATTTCATTTTAAGAAGTGTTGTTTCGTATCATGAAATTGAAAATATAAGTTATTGATTTTATTTATAAAAATATTTCTCCTATGTCTTATATAAGACATTGTTGCGCTGCAAGGTTTGTCCTACTATATATCTCAAGGACGAACACTTTTTAACTCATTGTTTAAAACTGCAGCACTCATTTCAGGAGAATCACCATGACACAGAAACTCACTCGCGAACAACAAATTGCAGAAATCCAAAAAGACTGGGATACCAATCCACGCTGGAAGGGCATTAAACGTAACTACACAGCTGAAGATGTCGTTCGTTTGCGTGGTTCTTTGCAAGTGGAGCACACGATTGCAAAAACGGGCGCCTTGAAGTTGTGGGACTTGGTTAATAACGAGCCATTCATTAATGCCTTGGGCGCCTTGACTGGCAATCAAGCGATGCAACAAGTGAAAGCTGGCCTGAAAGCGATTTACTTGTCTGGTTGGCAGGTTGCGGGTGACGCTAACGTTGCCGGTGAAATGTACCCAGATCAATCTTTGTATCCAGCGAATTCTGTACCTTTGGTCGTGAAACGCATCAACAATACCTTGACTCGCGCAGATCAAATTCAATGGTCTGAAGGTTCTGGCGATGTTGATTTCTTTGCGCCTATCGTCGCTGACGCTGAAGCAGGTTTCGGTGGTGTATTGAATGCGTTTGAATTGATGAAAGCAATGATTGAGGCGGGTGCTTCAGGTGTGCACTTCGAGGATCAATTGGCGTCAGTAAAGAAATGCGGCCACATGGGTGGTAAAGTTTTGGTGCCAACGCGTGAAGCGGTTGAGAAGTTGAATGCTGCACGTTTAGCAGCAGACGTCATGGGAACACACACTGTATTGTTGGCGCGTACTGATGCAGAAGCAGCTGATTTGTTGACATCGGATATCGATGATAACGATAAGCCATTCTTGACAGGTGAGCGCACGGTCGAAGGATTCTACAAAACTAAGCCAGGTTTGCAACAATCGATCTCTCGCGGCTTGGCTTATGCTGAGTATGCGGACATGATCTGGTGTGAAACTGGTAAGCCAGATTTGGCTTTTGCCAAAGCATTTGCTGATGCAATTCACGCGAAGTTCCCAGGTAAATTATTGGCATACAACTGCTCGCCAAGCTTTAACTGGAAAAAGAATTTGGATGATGCAACGATTGCTAAGTTCCAAAAAGAACTTGGTGCAATGGGTTACAAATTCCAATTCATCACTTTGGCAGGTTTCCACGCATTGAACTACGGCATGTTTAACTTGGCACATGGCTATGCGCGTCGTCAAATGTCTGCTTTCGTCGAATTACAAGAAGCGGAATTTGCCGCAGCCGAGAAGGGCTTTACCGCTGTGAAGCATCAGCGCGAAGTCGGTACAGGTTACTTTGATGCGGTTACGCAAGTGATCCAGCAAGGTCAATCTTCCACGACTGCTTTGCATGGCTCGACAGAAGATGAACAATTCTTCGATTCCAAGAAAGTTGCGTAATGAATTGGGTCACTTGAACTTGATTCAGGGCTCAACAAAAACGGCTGCACTATCTGCAGCCGTTTTTTATTTCATCAGCATTTGAATGCGAGAATAGGCCTCATGGGTTAGTATTATTACCTGACTCATTCTTTCTTGATTTCTTTGTTATGGCAAACCCTGTAAGAACGCGGATCAAAATTTGCGGCATCACGAATCAGCAAGACTTGCGACTCGTCGTTGCGGCTGGTGCTGATGCGCTTGGATTTGTGTTTTATCCACCTAGTCCACGTTATGTGAGGCCGGAATCGGCGTCTGAGTTGATCGCTTCGATGCCGCCTTTTGTGACTTCGGTTGGATTATTTGTTAACACATCGGTCGATGAATTGCGTTCGATCGTGGAAAGGGCGCCGGTACAGTTGTTGCAATTCCATGGTGACGAAACACCAGAGCAATGCCATCAATTAGCAGCAGCAGTGAACCGACCATTCGTTCGTGCTTTTCGCGTCAAAACTGACACAAGCCCACAAGATTTGTTAGAATGTGAGGCACAATATCGTGCGGCCAGTCCTTTGTTTCAGGGCTTGTTGCTTGATACTTTCGTTGATAGTTTCGGTGGTAGTGGAAAGGTTTTTGATTGGTCTCTCATCCCAAAAGAACTCGCGCCTCGGGTCGTTTTAAGTGGTGGCTTGAGCGTACAAAACGCGACTGACGCGGTGGTTCGCGTACGGCCGTATGCCGTCGACATCAGTAGTGGTGTCGAGTTGTCAAAAGGGATTAAGGATCAGCTTAAAGTTCAAGCGTTTATCGACGCGGTCCGTTTGGCTGATCAAACACCATAAAGAATCTGTAGAAGCTGCAACCACTGCAGTCACTATTGCTAAGGAAGTATCATGACAGAAAAATTTCATGCTGGCGCCGCATCGACGCGCCTATCCGGCTTGGGCCAAGAATCCAACGCGATTTATCACTCAAGCTCTTACGCTTTTCCAGATGCCAAGGGGCATTTTGGCGTGTATGGCGGTAGTTTCGTTTCTGAAACGCTGACCCATGCGCTCAATGAGCTAAAAGACGCTTATTCCAAATTTCAACATGACTCCGAATTTTTGGAAGAATTTCGCTATGAGTTGAAACACTTTGTTGGGCGACCATCGCCCATTTACCATGCGAAGCGCTGGTCCGAGATCATGGGGGGCGGGCAAATCTACTTCAAGCGCGAGGACCTCAATCATACTGGTGCGCATAAAATTAACAATGTAATTGGGCAAGCATTGCTGGCGAAACGTATGGGTAAGCCTCGCGTGATTGCTGAGACTGGTGCTGGACAGCATGGCGTTGCTACCGCGACTATTTGTGCGCGCTTCGGGCTCGAATGTATTGTGTATATGGGTTCGGAAGATGTGAAGCGCCAAGCTCAGAACGTATATCGCATGAAGTTGCTCGGAGCGACCGTGGTGCCCGTGGAATCTGGTTCAAAGACTTTGAAAGACGCATTGAACGAAGCAATGCGCGATTGGGTTGCAAACGTCGACAACACCTTCTATATCATAGGTACCGTTGCAGGACCGCATCCTTATCCGATGATGGTGCGCGACTTCCAATCTGTGATCGGCGAAGAGTGTTTATGGCAGATGCCTGAAGTTGCTGGTCGTCAGCCTGATGTAGTGACTGCATGTGTCGGTGGCGGTTCAAATGCGATGGGTATTTTTTATCCTTATATCGATCTCAAAGAAGTGAAGTTGGTGGGCGTTGAGGCGGCAGGAGAAGGGTTGGACTCGGGTAAACACTCAGCGTCCTTAACTGCGGGCTCACCGGGGGTTTTGCATGGCAATCGCACCTATCTGATGCAAGATGAAAACGGACAAGTGATTGAGACGCACTCCGTGTCTGCTGGACTTGATTACCCAGGCGTCGGGCCAGAACATGCCTGGCTCAAAGACTCAGGTCGTGCGCAATACGAAACGATCACAGATGAGGAAGCACTTAAGGCCTTTCACGATTGCTGTCGCATTGAGGGGATTATTCCTGCGCTTGAGTCGAGCCATGCTTTGGCTTATGCAGCGAAACTTGCTGCGTCTTTGCCAAAAGATAAGATCGTGTTGGCGAACTTGTCTGGGCGCGGTGATAAGGACATGCATACCGTTGCTGAGCGCGCTGGCCTTAAATTCTAGTCTGGTTCTACTTCTACTCGCTTAACCATTACGCATCCATTCATCGTATTGATTTGGTGAATGGATGTTTATCGTATCGATTTTCATTGAGAGAAAAAATCTATGTCTCGTATCCAATCTTGTCTCGCAGCACTTGCTGCAAACAATAAGAAAGGCTTGATTCCTTTTATCACTGCAGGTGATCCTGATCCTCAATTGACTGTGCCATTGATGCATGCCTTGGTGACAGGCGGTGCAGATATTATCGAGCTTGGTGTGCCTTTCTCAGACCCGATGGCAGATGGTCCCGTGATTCAACGCGCTTCAGAGCGCGCCTTATTAAAAGGTGTTGGCTTGCGACAAGTGCTAGCCATGGTTCAGGAGTTTCGTCGAAACAATCAACACACACCAGTGGTGTTGATGGGTTATGCAAACCCCATTGAGCGTATGGGGCAAGCACAGTTTATCGCTGCTGCCGCCACTGCGGGTGTTGATGGTGTATTAGTGGTCGATTACCCACCGGAAGAGTGTGAAGATTTTGCTACGCAAATGCAGGCCAATGGCATGGATACCATCTTCTTGCTAGCGCCAACTTCAACTGATGAACGTATTGCACAAGTCGGCAAAATTGCAAGCGGCTATGTGTATTACGTGTCACTTAAAGGTGTGACGGGTTCTGGTGCTTTGGACTTAGACGCCGTTGCCGCGATGATTCCACGCATCAAGAAGCACGTCAATGTGCCTGTGGGTGTTGGCTTTGGTATTCGCGATGGTGTTACGGCAAAAGCAATTGCCTCGGTGTCAGATGCAGTGGTGATTGGTTCTCGTATTATCCAAGAACTGGAAAATACACCTCAAGAAAAAGCCGTAGCCGCCGTGCAGACTTTTATTGAGGGAATTCGTGTGGCAATGGATGAATGAAATTCATCGAATTTATTATTCTTATGACCATGAAATCCTAGTTTTCTACCGGATCGGGTTCGCAATTGGCGCTGAAATAGAATAGAATACGCGCCAATTGAAGCATAAATCGAAGCATTCCTAGAATAAATGCGCCCCGATTGATCCCAATGCGGAATCAAGTCGACATGAGGAGAGAGCTATGAGTTGGTTAGAAAAATTACTTCCCCCACGTATTCAACGTTCTGAGACGGCCAACCGCCGTTCAATGCCAGAAGGCTTGTGGGTTAAATGCCCATCCTGCGAAGCGGTTCTCTATCGCTCTGATCTCGAGGCAAATGTACATGTATGTTCCAAGTGTGATCATCATTTGCGTATTAGTGCGCGTGAGCGATTAGATGCCTTGTTAGATACGGGTGGACGTTATGAAATCGGCCACGAAGTACTGCCTGTAGATACGCTTAAGTTTAAAGATAGCAAGAAATATCCAGAGCGTTTAAAAGATGCAATGGATAGCACTAATGAAACCGACGCTTTAGTGGTGATGGGTGGTTCGATTATGTCCGTGCCAGCCGTGGTTGCCTGTTTTGAATTTGGTTTCATGGGTGGCTCAATGGGCTCGGTGGTTGGTGAGCGTTTTGTACGCGGCGTGCAAACGGCGCTTGAGCAAAAAATTCCATTTATCTGCTTCACAGCCACTGGTGGTGCGCGTATGCAAGAAGGACTGTTGTCCTTAATGCAGATGGCGAAAACCACGGCAATGTTGACTAAGTTAACTGAAAAGAAATTGCCATTTATTTCAGTATTGACCGATCCAACAATGGGTGGTGTCTCAGCTTCATTCGCTTTTATGGGGGATGTGGTGATCGCTGAACCTAAGGCGTTGATTGGTTTTGCTGGCCCACGCGTGATCGAAAATACAGTTCGCGAGAAATTGCCAGAAGGCTTCCAACGCGCAGAGTTTTTGTTGCAAAAGGGCGCCGTGGATATGGTGGTGGATCGCCGTAAGTTACGTGAAGAATTGGCTCGCTTGATGGCCTTGCTGCAAAACCAACCAGCAGAAGCGGTATCTTAATTTTGAAATGCTCGATAAAGCCTGAAGATTTTGCC
>CALKVB010000560.1 GCA_937996605.1 uncultured Oxalobacteraceae bacterium
ACACGACGCTCTTCCGATCTGATAAAACCAAAATGCCCGCATTTTGGTGTGTGTGGCGGATGCTCGATGCAGCACCTTGAGCCGAATGCACAAGTCGCCATGAAGCAGCGCGTGTTGGAGGATAACTTATCTCATATAGGCAAAGTAAAACCTGAGATGGTGATGCGTCCGATTTACGGCCCAACTTGGGGTTATCGCTATCGTGCGCGTTTATCGGTGCGTAATGTGCATAAGAAAGGTATCGTGCTCGTCGGTTTCCATGAGAAGAAATCGCGTTACGTCGCCAATATGGAAACCTGTGAGATTTTACCTCCGCATATTTCAGCAATGTTGATGCCTTTGCGTGATTTGATTTCCTCATTAACCATTATTGAAGCCCTGCCACAAATTGAGTTAGCTATCGGTGAAGATGTGACAGCAATGGTATTGCGGATTATGCAGCCATTAGGTGCGGGCGATGCGGAGAAATTGAAGGCCTTTGCGGATCAACATCAAGTGCAGTGGTGGTTGCAAACAGCGGGGCCCGATAGTGCCGAACCTTACTATCCCGCAACGTCAGATTTACACTATTTGTTGCCAGAATTTGGCGTCAAGATGCCCTTTAAACCAACTGATTTTACACAGGTGAACCATCACATTAATCGGGTATTGGTTGCTCGCGCTCTAGGCTTACTTGATGTTCAAAAAGATGAGCGCATCCTCGATTTGTTCTGTGGGCTTGGGAACTTCACCTTGCCGATCGCAACTCAAGCGCGTGAAGTGGTTGGGATTGAGGGAAGCGTGGCTTTAACTGAGCGTGCTTTAGAGAATGCAAAAGCGAATGGTTTGGATCACAAAACATCGTTCGCGACGCGTAATTTATTTGAGGCGAAGGCGGAGGATTTCGTGGCATTAGGCAAGTTTGATCGATTCTTAATCGATCCACCTCGAGATGGCGCAATGGCGGTATGCCAAGCCTTAATTGATTTAGGTAAGCTAGCACCTGATTTGCGGCCCAAGCGCATCGTGTATGTCTCCTGTAGTCCTTCAACCTTGGCGCGTGATGCAGGTCTGTTGGTTAATGAGGGCGGGTATGTGATGTCGAAAGCTGGGGTCGTTAATATGTTCCCGCATACTTCGCATGTGGAATCAATGGCGGTATTTAATCTACCTTGAAAATTATGTGGTAGTATGTAATTCAAACCTGAACACAAAAGCCGGCTCTCGAAGCCGGCTTTTTTTTGGGGAGTGCGATTTCGTAAAACATGATGGCGCAAGTGTTGTAAAGGCGACATATCTCTCCTGTTGTCAACTTGCAAGATTTGATTTGAGCGCGGATACTCAAATGGCAAGTGAAAGAGAAAATAAAATAAAGGAAAAAAAGTATATGGAATATGAAGTAATTGACACAGAAATTGCTCCAGAAGGACGTCTGGAAGTTTTATCGAAAGCCGAGGTGGCGAGATTATGGGATACCAGTCATAGTGGGCTGTATCAACTGTTTAGAAATTGTGCGTTAGCGGTATTGAACTGCGGTAGCGGCCTGGATGACGGCAAAGAGTTGTTAGAGCGTTATAAGAGTTTTGAAATCAGTATTATTCAACGTGAACGTGGCATTAAGCTATTCGTAAAAGGCGCTCCAGCCAGCGCATTTGTGGATGGCGTCATGATCAAGGGTATTCAAGAACATTTATTCGCGGTGCTACGCGACATTTTGTTTATTGACGGTGAGGTTTTAAAAAATTCTCAAATTGATCTGAATACGACAGAGGGTATAACTGACGCCGTATTTCATATTCTACGTAATGCAAATATTCTAAAACCGCAGATTAGTCCTAATTTGGTGGTGTGTTGGGGTGGCCATTCTATTTCTGGTGTCGAGTATGACTACACTAAGGAAGTCGGCTACCAGTTGGGTTTGCGAGGCATGGATATTTGCACAGGCTGCGGTCCTGGAGCAATGAAAGGGCCAATGAAAGGCGCAACCATCGCACATGCCAAACAACGTATCCCAAGTGGACGCTATCTTGGTTTGTCTGAGCCAGGCATTATTGCAGCAGAAGCACCGAATCCTATTGTGAATGACTTAGTGATTTTGCCGGATATCGAAAAACGTCTAGAGGCGTTTGTTCGGGTTGCTCACTCGATTATTGTGTTCCCAGGTGTCTCCTGCACAGCCGAAGAAATTCTCTATTTTCTG
>CALKVB010000561.1 GCA_937996605.1 uncultured Oxalobacteraceae bacterium
TGTGTGGTGATTGCATCTACACCGAAATTATCAACACAAAATATTGCGTTTAACGATGTCGCTCGACAAGCGATTCTGACTGATCCAGATTTCCACGGTGGTGATTTTTATGCACACAATGTGGTGCCGCGAAATGGTTTAAAAGTAGCGCGTATGATTGGCCACATCACCTACCTATCGAACGACGATATGGCAGAAAAATTTGGTCGTGAATTAAAGACGGGTGAGTATCAGTTCGGCTATGGTGTCGAGTTCGAAATTGAATCTTATTTACGCTATCAAGGTGATAAATTCTCTGATTACTTTGATGCGAATACGTATCTCTTGATTACCAAGGCACTCGATTATTTTGACCCCGCTCGTGAGTTTGAGGGCGACCTGAGTAAAGCCTTGGCGGGAACGAAAGCAAAATTTTTGTTAGCCTCATTTACGACAGATTGGCGTTTTTCCCCAGAGCGTAGCCGTGAAATTGTGAAGGCCCTGGTTGATAATAAACGCACAGTAAGTTACGCGGAAATCGATGCCCCACATGGCCATGATGCGTTTCTGTTAGACGATAGTCGATATCTGAATTTTGTCGCTGCTTACTATAATCGTATTGCCGAGGAGCTGGTATGAACGTACAAGAATTAAAACAACTACGTCCTGATTTAGCCTTCATCGCAGATTGGGTGAAGCAAGGCTCCCACGTACTCGACGTCGGTTGCGGTGATGGGGTGATGCTTGACTACCTACAGACCGATAAACAGTGTAGCGGCTACGGCATCGAAATTGCAGATGATAAAGTACTTGCTTGTACTGAGCGTGGCATCAACGTGATTCAACAGGACATGGAAAACGGTTTGAATCTGTTTGGCGAAAAAGCATTCGACACAGTTTTGTGCCTATCCTCGTTGCAGATGATGAAGCATGTTGAGCCATTGCTGCGTGATATTGCGAGAGTGGGTAATGAAGCGATCGTCTCTTTCCCAAATTTCGGCTATTGGCCACACAGGACAGCATTATTGCGAGGCAAGATGCCCGTCTCCAAATCTTTGCCATATGAATGGTATGACACGCCCAACGTACGTTGCGCAACGATTTATGATTTTGCCGATTTAGCCGATGATGTCGGCCTAACGGTGGAGGAATGCGTTGCACTACATGAAGGTAAGCAAATACATTGGTTACCGAATTTGCGTGGTAGTTTGGCGGTGTTTCGTTTGAAGAAGCGGTCGGTATAATCCGTTTGTGCGTTCAGTGATAGACTGGCTCAACCACAAGCTTTGAAATAAATTAACAATGCTTGGCTTCGTTCGTGTCTTACATCAATGGTATGGTCTTTATGAAAAAATCTTTAGTAATCGGTAGTCTCTTGATCTGTGCGAATTACTCAAGTGTGGCTATGGCACAAGAGGCTGCATCTCAAGAAGGCGTGAAAGTTGGCAAAATGTCGCTGATGCGTAAGCTGGTGCCGACCGGAGCGCTAGAAGGACAGGCAGCGCAGCAGTACCTGCAAACCATGCAAGATGCGCAGTCTAAGAAGGCCTTGGCTCCTGATGATAATCCGCAAGTTGTTCGCCTGAGAGCGATTGCTAAGAAGCTGATTCCCTATGCACTACCTTGGAATGATCGAGCAAAAACTTGGAAGTGGGAAGTGAATCTCGTTGGCTCAAGCCAAATCAATGCGTACTGTATGCCCGGCGGCAAAATCGCTTTTTATACTGGGATTCTTGAATCCTTGAAATTGACGGATGATGAAGTCGCGATTGTAATGGGCCATGAAATTGCGCACGCCTTGCGTGAGCATGGAGCCGAGCGAGCAGGTAAATCGATGGCCGCGAACTTGTTGGTGAAGAGCGCAGCTTTATTCGCCGAATATAAAGGCTACGATGGGCGCATGGTTGCGGGCGCCGGCAGTGCGGGCGCTAATCTAGCCATGCTCAAGTTCTCGCGTGATGATGAAAGCGAAGCAGACGTGGTCGGTTTAGATATTGCCGCACGCGCTGGCTATGATCCTCGCGCCGGTGTCGCCTTGTGGCAAAAAATGGGTTACGTGAACAAAAATTCACCACCTAAATGGCTGTCCACCCATCCTGCTGGAACTGATCGCATCAATGAGATTCGTAAACATTTCCCTGAAGTGATGCCGCTCTATGCCAAAGCTAAAAATCTTGATTTGGCGGCACTGCCACCCTACAAATCGAATGTGAAAGTCATACCAGATGTGCGTTGATGTGTGGAGCATCAACGCGAGATATCATATGAATTATTTATAAACGATAGTCAAAGGAGCGTGATCGCTAAAACGCTCCTCTTTGTAGATCGCTGCACTTTGTGCCTTGCCAGCGATGCCTGGCGTAGCAACGTGATAATCGATGCGCCACCCCACATTATTGGCCCATGCCTGGCCGCGATTGCTCCACCAAGTGTAGGCGTCGCCTGTAGTCTCGGGGTGTAGGCGGCGATACACATCGACCCAACCTAGTTCGTCAAAAAGATTCCCCATCCAAGCGCGTTCTTCAGGCAAGAAGCCAGAATTTTTTTGATTGCTCTTCCAATTTTTAAGATCGATTTCTTTGTGAGCAATATTCCAGTCGCCACAGATAATGAGTTCTCGACCTTGGGCGATTAATTCTGCGAGATGTGGGCGGAATTCATCCATAAATCGAAATTTTGCTTCTTGTCTTTCGGGCGAGGATGAGCCCGATGGACAGTAGACGGAAATGATAGATAGATTACCAAAGTCGCAGCGTACGTAGCGACCTTCAGCATCAAACTCTTGGCTGCCAAAGCCGATGATGACTTGGTCGGGTTTCTTCTTGCTATAAACCCCGGTTCCAGAGTAGCCTTTTTTCTCAGCATAATGGAAGTGGCCGTGATAAGCATGAGGCTGCAAGAAGTCTTCTGTCATGTCTGCTGCCTGAGCTTTCAGCTCCTGAACGCAGACGAAGTCAGGCGCTTCTTTCTTCATCCAGTCAAAAAAGCCCTTTTTTGCAGCTGAGCGTATGCCGTTGAGGTTGGCTGAGATTACTTTGATTGTCATGGTTCGCAATGAAATTATTTTAGGGTGATTTGTACAATTTTCTAGAATACCAGATCGTTATCAATCGGGGGAACCATGAATAATTGCTTGGGTTAATTAAGCATGGTTTATACTTGTGGGTTGGTTGATCTCGTAAAAGTTGTTTTTTGCATATTTTCTTTGCATTGATCGAATAAGAGATGGCGAGATCAAAGTACACGTGTTTTCTCACGTAAAGAAACTATGAACGAAGAACAATTACGAGCGCAATTAAACGCGGTTTATTCGAGCACTTCTTGGCGTATCACAGCGCCACTCCGAACTTTATCGGGCCTTGTACGAGCCGGTAAGTTGCCGCGCGCGCGAATTAAATCGCGAATAGTGTCTATATTACGTTTTCTTGCAAAGTCTGAAATGGTGCGGCGCATAGGTAAGCGTGTCTTAAGCCATACGCCTAAGCTTCGGAACAAACTGCAAGGCTTACTGCTTCAGCCAGCTATTCCCACAACGTTCGTCGATCTTTCGAGAATAAATTCGCCCAAGAATTTGCAGAGCGCAGAAACAGAGGCAATTTTAAAACAGATCAAAATGATGAGAAAAGAATTCTAAGAATGCGTATCGTTTTAGATCTACAAGCATGTCAATCGACAGGAAGTCGCCATCGCGGAATAGGGCGATACTCAATGGCCTTGGCTAAGGCGATGGTGCGGAATGCTGGTTCGCACGATATTCATATTCTCCTCAGTAATGCATTTCCAGAGACGATTGACCCCATTTGTCGTGAGTTCAAGAATTTACTTCCTCGCGATAATATTCATATTTGGAAGTTGCCACTACCAGTCGCCGAACTGTTTCCTGCAAATGCATGGCGTTTGCGCGCTGCGCAACTAGTACGTGAACAGATGTTGGCGAGTTTGCGCCCGGATTTCGTTCATATTACGAGCTTATTTGAAGGGTCCGGTGATGACGCTGTTAGCAGTATCGGACTGAATGGCGTACATATTCCAACGGCGGTCACTCTGTATGACCTTATCCCACTTGTCTACGAGAAGCAGTACCTTGTCGATGAGCGTCAGCGCGCTTGGTATTATCGACGGTTGTATCAACTCAAGCGAGCCGATTTGCTGTTGGCGATTTCAGAATCATCGAAGGAAGAAGGTATCAAGTATTTGCAGTTGGACCGAGAAAAAGTGATCAATATTTCGTCGGCTGTAGATGATTGCTTCAAACCCCTTACGGCCAACGCAGAGCAAGTTACACAATTACGTGATCGATATCGCTTGAGCAAACCCTATGTGATGTACACAGGGGGCATTGATCTCAGAAAAAATATTGAAGGTTTAATCGAGGCATATGCACATTTGCCGCAGACGTTGAAGTCTACTCACCAACTTGCCATTGTGTGTAGTGTTCGTCAGGAAGATAAAGATCGATTAAAGGCGTTTGTAAAAAAAGTTGGTTTGAATGAAGCAGATGTGGTTTTCACAGGTTTCGTGCCGGATCAAGATTTACCCCTGTTGTATCAGGCATGTAAATTGTTTGTGTTTCCTTCATGGCATGAAGGTTTTGGTTTGCCCGCGTTGGAAGCGATGTCCTGTGGCGTCCCAGTAATTGCAGCGAACACGAGTAGCTTGCCTGAAGTGGTAGGAAATTCAAAAGCCTTATTTGATCCTCGCTCCATCGTTTCAATGAGTAATAAGATCAGTGAAGTGTTGACTCAGCCAGAGTTGGCTGCCGAGTTGGTGCAGCATGGCCTCAAACAAGCAAAACTTTTCTCTTGGGATGTGTCGGCAAAACGCGCATTAGCTGCCATGGAAGAATCTTTGTTAGTGGCGGCAGTCGCAGTGCCACATGCGAAGTTAAATTCTCACAGGCCTAAGCTTGCATACGTTTCTCCATTGCCACCAGTTGAATCAGGTATCGCTGACTACAGTGCAGAGCTTGTGCCAGCGCTGGAAGAATTCTATGACATTACTCTGATTGTTGAAGATAACAAGGTGAGTGACCCATGGATTTCGGCGAATATGCCTGTTCGTGATGCAGACTGGTTTAAACATAATCTAAACGACTTTGATCGCGTTATTTTTCATTTCGGGAACTCCCCAGCGCATGCTTATATGTATGAGTTGTTTGAGTGCCGCCCCGGTATCGTCGTATTGCATGATTTCTTTCTCGGGGATTCACTTGCATACTTAGATATGAATGGCATTCTGCCTGGCATTTGGACCCGATCCCTATACGGCGCCCATGGATTGCCAGCATTAATAGAACAAAGTAAACCTAATAATCATCCACAACTGATTAGGCGCCTACCGTGTAGCCCTTATTTTTTGCGTCAAGCTGAAGGTGTTATCGTTCACTCAGCGTATTCAATGCAGCTTGCAAAAGAGTGGATGCCTGATGCTGAAATTCAGAATTGGCAGTTAGTTCCCCATTTAAGAAAAAGCCCGATCATCAACGAAAAGGATCAAGCTAGACTTAAGCTTGGTATTGCAGAAGACGAAATTTTAATTTGTTCCTTTGGGATCTTAGGAACAAATAAACTAAATCTGTGTTTGCTTGAAGCTTGTTTAGCGAATGGACTGCGGGACGATAAGAGAATTCGATTGGTGTTCGTGGGCCAGAATGACAGTGGCGAATATGGGCAGGCCTTATTGCAGCTGATTCAAAAAAATGAGCTTCGTGAACGTATTGTGATAACGGGGTTTGCCTCTCAAGAGCTGTACCGAGATTATCTTCAAGCCGCAGATTTCGCTGTTCAATTGCGTACGGCTTCTCGAGGCGAAAGTTCAGGAACGATTTTTGACTGCCTCAGTTATGGCAAACCGTTGATCGCAAATAAGAATGGATCTATCGCCGAGTTGCCTTCAGACGTCGCTATATTGTTGGACGACGAATTTCAAGCGGAGCAGTTGCAAGATGCTATTCGCCTACTTTGTAATGACGTATCACTACGCGCCAAACTGTCTAGCGCGGCACGGCAGTACATGACGATTGGTCGTTCGCCCCGTTTTATTGCTGCGCAATATCATGCGGCAGTTGAGTCGATTTTCGACAAAGAGCCGAATGCGATTTTGCAACGAAGTTTGCGCCAATTAAGCATCGATGCATCACAAGCTACGGAAACGGATTGGCTCATGACTGCGAATGCGCTGGCGGCGAATCGAGCGCAGTTAGGTAAACCAAATTTGTACCTAGATGTGACTGAGATAGTGAATGCTGATTCTACGACCATTCAAAGAAAAAATATTGCCGATGCGTTTTCTGAATTGATGTGTCGAATGGGAACTGTGCGCTTTGAGTTTGTGACGCGTTCGGAGCGAAATTTAGTGTATGCGCGAAACTGGGCCGCGAATTTTTTTGATCTATTGGTACCATTCGGCCATGATAGTCGGGTTGAGTTTCATGAAGGGGATTTGTATTTTTCCTTCCAGGCCATAGAGTGTAAGAAGCAATCGATCAATGAGGAAACAGAACCTTATCGCGTGAGGAATCTCGATGATAGTGACGAAGATGATTTTGCCTCCGATAGTCAGCTAATCTCCGACTTGAAACAGTTGCGTCAGAAGGTGGCAGCAGTTTATTTCGATCAGTAAATGTACCGAAGAAAGTTATAGAACTAACCGTATCAGAAAGCAAAAAATGAGTGCAAATTTAAAACAAGAATTTATCCAATTCGCCGTTAACGCTGAAGTTATTCGCTTCGGCGAGTTTATTACCAAAGCTGGCCGTACATCACCGTATTTCTTTAATGCAGGTTTGTTCAATGATGGCGCGAATTTGGGAAAAATTGCGAATTACTATGCGCAGACCTTGCTTGATTCTGGTGTTGAATTCGACATGTTGTTTGGGCCTGCTTACAAAGGCATTACTTTGGCATCGGCGACAGCGGTAGCATTGGCGGCTAAAGGGCGCAATGTGCCGTTTGCGTACAACCGCAAGGAAGCGAAAGATCACGGCGAAGGCGGCACGATAGTCGGCGCTAAATTAGCAGGCAAGATCGTTATTGTTGACGATGTTATTTCGGCAGGCACCTCAGTACGTGAGTCAGTGGAATTGATTCGTGCAGCTGGTGCCATGCCTGCGGCAGTGCTGATTGCATTGGATCGCATGGAGCGTGCAGGTAAGGATGGCGAGTTGTCGCCACATTCAGCGGTGCAAGAGGTTAGCCGTTTGTATGGTATTCCAGTGATCGCGATCGCCAATTTGAATGATTTATTTGACTGCTTATCGAGCGCCAATGCGGATGCGTCTTTAGCCCAATATAAAGATGCAGTTGGCGCTTACCGTCAAAAGTACGGTGCCATTTGAGCTAGTTGCTCTAAGTAAATTTGCACGAAATTGAAGTACTTGCTTACAAATAGATGACAGAAATTTACCATTTTACGCGGTAACAAGAGGTATACTGCTAAAATGTGATATTCATCACAGAATAAGTCGGCGCAACGTGAAAACATTCGTTATAGCGCTAAAGTTAGCTAAAAATTAATATTCGCTTAGGCGAAAGGTTTTGCATGAATAAGAAAGCATTAGTCACTGGTATTACTGGACAAGACGGCGCCTATTTGGCCCAACTTCTTTTGGAGAAGGGCTATACCGTGTATGGTACCTATCGCCGCACCAGTTCCGTGAACTTCTGGCGTATTGAAGAATTAGGTATTCAAAATCATCCACAACTGCATTTGGTCGAATATGATCTCACCGATTTGTCCTCGAGTGTACGATTAATCCAATCGACGCAGGTGGATGAGGTTTATAACCTTGCCGCACAAAGTTTTGTGGGTGTTTCCTTTGAGCAGCCAGTCACCACGACAGAAATCACTGGCTTGGGTGCTTTGAATTTGCTCGAAGCAATACGTGTGGTAAATCCGAAGATTCGCTTTTACCAAGCGTCGACTTCAGAGATGTTCGGCAAAGTACAGGCAGTTCCACAAGTTGAGACAACGCCGTTTTATCCGCGTAGCCCGTATGGTGTGGCTAAACTGTACGCGCACTGGATGACGATCAATTATCGTGAGTCTTATGGTATTTTTGCTTGCAGTGGTATCTTGTTCAATCATGAGTCTCCATTGCGTGGTCGTGAGTTTGTCACACGTAAAATTACCGATTCGGTTGCCAAAATTAAGTTGGGGAAATTGGATTGCCTAGAACTTGGCAACATGGACGCCAAACGTGATTGGGGCTTTGCAAAAGAATACGTTGAAGGTATGTGGCGTATGTTGCAAGCGGATGTGCCAGATACTTTCGTTCTCGCGACCAATCGTACCGAAACAGTTCGTGACTTTGTCACCATGGCGTTTAAAGCGGCGGACTTCCAATTGAAGTGGGAAGGTACTGCTGAAAACGAGATTGCACGTTGTACCGAGAGCGGTAAAGTATTAGTGAAGGTGAATCCTAAATTTTATCGTCCAGCGGAAGTCGAGTTGTTGATTGGTAATCCACAAAAAGCCAAAGATGTTCTAGGCTGGGAACCCAGCACGACTTTAGAACAACTTTGCCAAATGATGGTGACCGCAGATATTCAGCGAAATACGCATGGCAATTCCTTCTAAACATATGCGCCCACGCGCGCTAATTACAGGTCTGCGAGGATTCACAGGCGAGTATTTAGCGCGCGAGTTGGAAGCATGTGGCTACCAAGTATTTGGAACTGCTTATGGCAATGAACCGCTAGGAGAGGGCGTTTATTACGTCGACTTATGCGATCCGCATGCCTTGCAGGCAGTGGTGAACGAAGTGCAGCCAGATATTGTTGCACATCTTGCGGCTATCTCATTTGTAGCACATGGCAATATCGAAGACATTTATCGTATTAACGTGGTTGGTACGCGTAACCTGCTTGAGGCCTTGGCAAAATTAGAGTCCCCTCCGCAATCAGTTTTAGTGGCAAGTAGTGCCAACATTTACGGTAATTCAAGCGCTGGCGTCATTGAAGAAACAGAAGTGCCTATGCCTGCTAATGATTATGCAGTTAGCAAAATGGCGATGGAACACGTGGCTCGGTTATGGATGGATAAGCTCCCCATTTTTATAACCCGCCCATTTAATTATACGGGGTTGGGACAATCTGAGAATTTCCTATTGCCGAAAATTGTGAGCCATTTTAAACGTGGTGCTAAGCAGATTGAGTTAGGAAATCTAGACGTCGCGCGTGATTTTTCGGATGTTCGTTTTGTCGTCCGTGCTTATCGAGAGTTATTGCAACTGGCACCGCGTGGAGAGACCTTTAACATCTGTTCTGGTAAGGACTATACCTTGCGCGAGGTAATAGCGATCGTAGAGGACTTAGCCGGTTATCGTATCGACGTGAAAGTTAATCCAGCATTTGTGCGGGCGAATGAAGTACGTAAGTTAGTTGGTAATCCACGAAAATTGGCGGCTACCGTCGGTGTATTACCCACTATTTCGCTACATGACACGCTCGCGTGGATGTTAGGTGATCAGGCTAGGAAACTAGCGTCGAACGATACAAGGCCTAAAAAGATTGAGGCGCTTGAGGTTCTGGGGTGAATGTCGTTTTATCGATAGAAGCTGTTCGTCCGCCTTTAGCTGGAATTGGTCGTTATGTTTGGGAGTTGGCCACCCGTTTGCCGCGCCATCAAGAAGTCGAAACTTTGCGATTTATCTCTGATGGATTGTGGCGCGCCTTACCCGATTTATCCCTCGCAATGAACGCTTCGAACGCTTCGAACGCTTCAATCCCAGCCGCAAACTCTATATCAACAGCTAATCACAGTTTCGATTGGCGTCACTTATTGGGTAAAAATCCTTTGGTATCGCGTCTGTATGGCGCAGTGATGCCGCGGTTGGCTGCTTTTCAAATTAATCGTCTGCGCGATACTGTATTTCACGGACCAAATTTTTTTGTGCCAAATGTAGACTTACCTACAGTTGTGACGATTCACGATTTGTCTGCTTATTATCCTAGCGATTGGCATCCTCAAACGCGGATTGATCGTATGCGAAGTTTGATTCCGCATGCGGTTAATCGGGCGTCAATGGTGTTGACTGACTCCTTCGCTACAAAGCAAGAGCTCCTGCAAGAATTTAACTTACCGGTAGATAAAGTACAGGCTATTCCTTTAGGTGTTGATCCGGTGTATCATCCGCGGCCCATTTCTGATTTAGTTGATGTACTGGGACAATATGGGCTGCAAGCGCAAGCTTACAGTTTATTCGTTTCGACCATAGAGCCCCGAAAAAATATCGCTAACTTGATCTCGGCCTATGAACAACTTCCACTAGCGATGCGCCAACGTTGGCCCTTGGTCTTGGTTGGTGGGCAGGGGTGGAATAGTAAAGAAATTCATGCCCGAATCGAGAGGGCGGCTGCACAATCTTGGCTCAAATATTTGGGCTATGTGCCGCAGGCACATCTGCCGCTGTTGTACGCTGGCGCTAGATTATTTACCTATCCTTCTTTATATGAAGGTTTTGGTCTACCGATCGCGGAGGCAATGGCAAGTGGCGTACCTGTTTTAACCTCGAATTGCTCTTCGATGCCTGAGGTTGCTGGCTCTGCTGCTTTGTTGGTTGAGCCTAAGAATGTTGATGAAATATGCATCAAGCTTGAACAGGGTTTGAACGATGATCAATGGCGTAGTGTGGCTATTTCTCGTGGGTTAGAGCGTGCAACTCAGTTAAGCTGGGAGGCCTGTGTTGATAAAACGCTGTTAGCCTATAAAATGGCGAAGTCACGAGCAGAAAAATAAAGATGAAGGTCTTACACTTTTACCGCACATATTACCCTGATAGTTTTGGTGGGGTCGAGCAAGTCATTCGACAGATGGTGGCGGGTTCTGTACGTCTTGGTATTGATGCCGAGATACTGACACTTACGCGCGACACAAAAAATTGTGAAATCGAGTATGAAGGGCGCAAGGTACACCGTGCGCCACTCGATTTTGAAATTGCCTCTACTGGTTTTTCGTGGTCCGCTTTAAGTCGTTTTAAACAATTAGCCGCGCAAGCAGATTTGGTGCATTATCATTTTCCATGGCCGTTTATGGACCTTGCCCATTTCGCGTGTAGCATCAAAAAACCGAGTGTAGTGACCTACCATTCGGATATTGTTCGACAAAAGTATTTATTAAAACTGTATCAACCACTGCAGAATCAGTTTCTCAATTGCGTAGATCGTATTGTTGCGACTTCACCCAATTATTTGGCGACGAGCCCAACTCTAGCCAAATATCGCGATAAAACTGAAATTATTACCTACGGTCTTGATCGAAGTATTTACCCACGGCCTGTAAAAGAAGATTTGGATCGGTGGCGCCAGCGCTTTCCTCAGCCTTTCTTTTTATTTGTTGGTATGCTGCGGTATTACAAGGGGCTACATGTGCTGCTTGACGCGGTGGCAGGCACTGAATTGCCTGTGGTAATCCTCGGTGATGGTCCAGTAGAGCAAGAATTAAAGCAACAAGCACATGCGCTCAACCTTAAGCATGTGCACTTCTTGGGTGCATTACCTGAGAACGATAAAGTCGCCTTATTGAGCCTGAGCCACGCGCTGGCTTTCCCTTCTCATTTACGTTCTGAAGCGTTTGGAATCACTTTGCTAGAAGCAGCAATGTTTGGTAAGCCTATGGTCTCATGCGAGATTGGCACCGGCACGTCCTATGTCAATCTGGATCAGCACACGGGCATTGTAGTGCCCGCCAATAATGCGCAGGCGTTTCGGGACGCGATGCAGCGTTTGTTAGCAGATCCTGCATTAGCCGCCACCATGGGGAAAAATGCTGCAGCACGCTACGAAGAACTTTTTACAGCAGAGCGTATGGCATCGCGCTATCAAGCGCTTTATCAGCAACTTGTGAAGTAAGTCGCTGATCTCATTTTGGATTTATTTTTGTATTTGTTTTTTCAACTGCGACTTCAAATGAATGTGGCAACCATTGGCTACCAATGAAGATATTTTTGTCGACATTAATCACGTCAAAAACCAATAAGTTGTCTGACCATTCAAAGTTTTGATCAAGGTGAGATTCGCCTCGGGTAAGTGCTGTTGTGACTGAATATGATCCTGGTCCTAAGCGGCACTCGAATGGCAGGGTATAGCGTAAGCGATCACCAGACTCCAAATCAGTTTGTATTGCTTTGGTATGAAAGGTATTGGAGCCCCAAATTACACTACCTTGCTTATCACGTATCATCATGCCGAGCACTAACTCGGGTATCGCACCATTGACCTGTACTTCACAACTCAAATGGAGCTTCTGTCCAACTTGAGCAGCAGCGACTTCTTCTTTGGTTTCTGCATCATGCAGTGCAAGTTTTGTGACGATTGCTGTACCCGAACCAGAGCGAGTTTTTAGCCAGCCCTGTTCGTCACGTTTTTGCTCAATCGCGAGTTTTTCGTTTTCTTTTTGCGCGATCATTGCATTGTAGTAGTCCACAACTTCGTCGGGCGCGCCTTGCTTTAAGATCTGCCCTTTGTCGATTAAGATTACGTGATCGCAAATAGCTCGCACATCTCCCATACCATGGGTGACCAAGATAATCGAAGTGCCCTGTTCTTTAAATTGCTTAATGCGTTCGAAACTACGATGTTGGAAATAGCTATCACCAACCGATAAGATTTCATCGACAATTAACACATCGGGGCGCACAGCGGTGGCCACCGCGAACGCTAAGCGTGCCTGCATGCCACTAGAATAAACGCGCAGCGGCATTTCAAAAAACTCACCAATCTCAGCGAAGGCTTCAATCTCTGGCATTAAAACATCAAGCTGTGTTTGACTAAGGCCCATCAAGCCGCCTGCCATATAGGCATTTTGTCGCCCCGTAAATTCAGGATTAAAACCCAGCCCTAGTTCAAGCATGGCGCTGATCGTTCCGCTGACTTCGATCGTACCTACCGTGGGACGTACGGTACCAGTAATCATCTTCAGTAAGGTGCTTTTGCCAGCACCGTTTTGCCCGATGATGGCAACTGCTTGACCACTTTGCACCGTAAAGCTGATGTCTCTGTTTGCCCAATATTCGCTTTTTGCTGTCGTGGCAAAACCTGCCCAGTGTTTGAGACGTGCGAAACTACTCTCAAACTTCGCATAGCATTTACCAACACCTTCAACATGGAGTATGGTTTTATTTTGGGTAGAGGAATCCTGCGAGCTCATAAAGCATCCACCAAATCCGCGCTGGCACGTCGGAATATCCAGAACGAAAAAAGAAACAAACTTGTGACACAAATGAAGGGAATTAGCAGGCTAGCCCAATCGGGAAACTTTCCATACAACAGCGCATCTTGATAAATCTTAACCAAGCCCGCCATTGGATTAACTTCCGCTAAAAAACGAAATTGTTTCGGTAGGCTTTCTGCAGTGTACACAACTGGCGTTAACCAAAACCACAATTGCATGACGATGCCTAAAACCTGGCCAACATCGCGTGAGAAAACATTCAGGAGCCCTAGTAAGATACCAAGACCAAATCCGAACATGATGATCAACGCCATCCCTATTGGCAAACTTAACCATGCTAGTTGCGGAGCGTTTCCTAAGAAGAGAAACACTGCGCTAGTGGCGATCAATAGCAAAATATGATTGATGATCGCGCTGCCACCCACAATCATCGGTAAGCATAAGCGAGGAAAGGCGATTTTTTTCAGCGTGTTCGAATAATCGATGAACACAGTGGTACAGCGCGTAACGATTTCAGCAAACAAACCCCATGCGGCGGTGCCGGCCATCAGATAAATTGGGTAGTCGGCTTTATTGGTGCTGTTGGGCAAACGAGCACCGAGAAACTCCGACAGTACAATCGCAAAGATAGTTGCTTGTGCGAGTGGATTGAGGATCATCCAAAGTGCGCCAAGCTTGCTGCGGGCGAAGCGACCACGGAACTCGGCTTTGATCGACGACAGCATAAAATGCCGGAAACGCCATAAGGAAAGAAGTAATGCTTTCAATCAAATTCCTAAAAGATTCAGGCGAGTTTGCGCTGCTCGGTTGAGCAGTTTTCGTGGCGACCACTCTCGTGGCGACCACTTTCGTGGCGACCATAAATATCGCCGAAACGTACGATATCGTCTTCGCCCAAGTAGGTACCCGATTGCACTTCGATGACTTCAAGATCCACCGTGCCAGGATTTTCCAAGCGATGTTTTGCGCCGATGGGAATATAAGTGGATTCGTTGGCCTTTAGCGTCATGACTTCATCACCCCGTGTGACACGAGCAGTGCCCGTTACCACGATCCAATGTTCTGCACGATGTTGATGCATCTGCATCGATAAGCTACCGCCGGGTTTTACTACGATACGCTTGACTTGAAAGTGTTCACCGCGATCTACCGAATCGTAGTGTCCCCATGGGCGATACACTTTACGATGATTGTCGGTTTGCGCGTAATTTTGATCTTTCAAACGGGTGATAACGCGTTTGATATTGCTCGTGTTGGCTTTGTTTGTCACTAAAACCGCATCGGGCGTTTCTACAACGATGACATCGTCTAAGCCCAAGCAGGCAACTAAGCGGCTGTCTGACAGCAACAGGCAATTGCGAGAATCTTCTACAATAACATCGCCGCGTAGAGAGTTACCCTCACTGTCTTTATCGGAGACCTCCCACACGGCATCCCAAGCTCCCACATCAGACCAGCCAGCGTCAAACGGCACCACGCAGGCACTAATATTGAGTTGCGGTGCTCCCGCTAATTTTTCCATGACCGCATAATCAATCGAATCGGATGGGCAAGCACTGAAATGATCTTTATGGATACGCACAAAATCGATATCGATATTGGCATTATCAATCGATGACTTACACGCTGCATACATCTCCGGATTGAAGTGTTGAATCGCTTTGAGCCAAACACTTGCACGCATCATAAAGATGCCACTGTTCCACACGTAGTTGCCGCTGTCGAGGTAAGTTTGGGCAAGGCTCGCCGAAGGTTTCTCAACAAAACTACGCAGTTCGACCGCGTCGCTGTCTGTCAGCTTATTGCCAATTTCGATATAGCCATAACCTGTGTTGGGATGGTTGGGGACGATACCGAACGTCACCATCGCTCCTTTCATCGCTTGCGGTAGACCTGCTGCGACGGCTTGATGAAATTTCCTTGTGTCAGAAATATTATGATCGGCGGGCATAATGAGCAATACACTGTCCTCGCCTTTTTCAGTTGCTGAGAGTGCGGCCAAGCATACCGCGGGTGCGGTATTGCGACCGACAGGCTCAAGTAATAAAGTGCAATTGTCGAATCCTACGGTTTGTAGTTGCTCCGCCGTAATAAAACGATATTCCTCGTTGCAGACTACAATCAATTTGTCGCTGACTGCCATCTCTCCATGAAAGCTTCGCACACGAGACGCCGTTGCTTGTAGCATCGTTTCATCGTTGAACAGCGATAGCAATTGTTTAGGATGTTTTTCGCGGGAAAGTGGCCACAAACGAGTGCCAGAACCACCCGAGAGAATGACGGGTTGAAGTAACATGAATTTCTTTCTGTTTTTCTTAACCGAGGTAGATAGTCAATTACCAAAAAAAGTAGTTTTCAAGGTAATTTGGTGGAGCTATAAACGTCAGCAAAATCAAGGCTTCTAAAAGTCGCATATTGTACATCCAGAATGCATCGATACCGCTCGAAGTTTGTCCAAAGTTTGTATAAATATGTCAATCTATAGAAGGAAAGGAAGCCTGATCATTTATACTCTGCGCTTTAGCGATAATCATCTAGCCATACGACTGTATCAAAATTATGAATAAGCCCGGAAAACGCCACCCCTTATCGGTTCAAATCGAGGAGCGGCTTTTGTCACCTCCATCGCCAAGGCCAAAGGCTGTGCCACCGCCACCTTCTACGGTCGATACCGAGGAAAATAAGCAAGTTTTGGCAACGACGTATTCTTGGATTTCATACGATAAACCTGAATTTCCGCAGCAGCCTGAGAACCTGCATCTACCTTTGCCGCAAGTGGAAGTCGAGACGGCCCAAGTACCGCAGCCGCAGGGATATTTCCAACGTCGATTCTCAGTATGGCGAGATCCAAAACTGAGTTTAAAGGTGAAACTTCGTTCTTTGCCTTTATTTGGATATGTCTTCGCTTGGACTAATGCTTTCATTCGGTTAGCTGTTACGCGCCATCATCACACTGTTGAGCTTCATGCACTGCGCCAACAGTTACAAAGCCTCAACCATAAATTCGACCAACAAACGCAACAACTGAACGATAAGATTGTTCATTTAAATCATCGTATCGAGCAGATAAAGCCTTATGTTGAACTTTCAGTTGGCTCCTTGGAACGTTGCGTGAATATCGCGAATGAACGAACCGAGCTCATGATTAAAGCCAGTGCGTCTCGGATCAAACTCCTAGAGGATGTGAAAAGCGCGATGCGGCTACAGCGTTATGATGCGCTTGATATAGGTGAGCGCTTAATGAAGTTGGAACAGGCAGAGTTGGGACGAAAATTTAAACACCTGACACAACTCTTGCAGCATGAGCAGAAACAACGATCACAGGATGCAATTGAGTTGCGTCGTCTACTCGCTAGTTTAGGCAGCGAACAAAGTCAGGCTAACATTCGCACCGCACCACATTCGCTCGAATCTACTTTCGATGAATATGCTTTTGATCGTGACGAATTTTATAAAAATTTCGAAGATCGCTTCCGCGGTACGCGTGCGGAAATTAAAGAGCGTTTGAAAGTCTATTTACCCTATTTAGAAAATTTGAAATCGCGCCCACAAGCAGAGCAAAAACTATTCATCGATGTCGGTTGTGGAAGAGGTGAGTGGTTGGAACTTTTGGCACAAGTCAATATTCCTAGCATTGGCATTGATATGAATGAGGCGATGGTGAATCTGTGTGTCAGCGAAGGACTTGCAGCAAAGACCGATGATGCGATTCGTTTCCTGTGGCAGCAAGAGCAATCAAGTGCAGCGGGCGTATCAGGATTTCATATCATTGAACATCTTCCTTTTGATAAATTAATCGAGTTATTTGATGCGGCATATCACGCATTGGAGCAAGGTGGAATCTTGATTTTTGAAACACCTAATCCAGAAAATTTGATTATTGGAGCCTGCAATTTCTATTACGACCCGACACATTTGCATCCTGTGGTTCCAGAGGTAGCGCAATTTATTGCATTACAACGTGGTTTTAGTCGTGCGGAAATCGTGCGTTTGCACCCTTTCCCAGAGGAATATCAAATGCCTGGTGATAGTGCGGCTGATATAGCTTTGAATAAATTTTTGTTTAGTGCCCAGGACTATGCAGTGTTAGCGTGGAAGTAATATGCAGATTCGAAAAATTCATCAGTTTAGTTTTGCGTGTAATTCGGGTGATGGCGTCACGAATAGCATGTTTTATATTCAGAGTTTATTGCGTGATCTGGGCTTTGAGTCGGAAATTTTTAGCGAGACGATCCCCGAGGAATTGCGTACTCAAGTAAAGGATATTTCTCTGCTTGAAGATGCGTCAGATACACTACTTTTTTCGCATCATTGCCTAGGCTATGATAATTGGAAGTGGCTGTTGTCACTATCAATGAAGAAGGTGATGATTTATCACAACATCACACCAGTTGAGCTCTTACCAGAAGATGGTGATATTCGACGTTGGGCGCGTCTTGGGCGCGAGCAGTTGGCAGATTGGGCTCCAAAATTTCTGGGGGCGATTGGGGTTTCACAATTAAACACCCAAGAGCTGATCGAGAATCGATATGCGCATGTCGCCACGATTCCCATGTTGGTTGATTTCGCAAAGTTAAGCGCCCATAAAGCCGATATCACGGGCTTACATCAATATCGAGATGCATTTAATGTACTCTTTGTCGGTCGCATTTGTGAAAACAAACGGCAGCTCGAACTGATAGAGATGATTCATCATTTGCGGTATCGAACGTCGAGCCCAGTGCGTCTCATCTTAGCGGGCGCAGTGACTAGTGGCGCCTATCAACACTTGATCGAAGAGCGTATCCATCAGCTGTGTTTACAGGAACATGTGGTCCAGCTAGGTAAAGTCAGTAATGAGCAATTGGTAGCTTTGTATCGTGGTGCCGATGTGTTCATGTGTTTGAGCGCGCATGAGGGCTTTGGCATGCCTTTGATTGAGGCTATGCAATACAAGCTTCCGGTGATCGCACGTCAAAGCAGCAATATAGCTGATACGCTCGGCGAAGGAGGAATATTGTTGTCCTCGCATGCTTCCGCTTGGGATTGTGCGAACGCAGCGTTTAATCTAATGAATGAGCCGGCTTTACGTCGATTAGTCATTCAAAATCAAGACAAGAACTTACAACGATTTTCGAAAGATACAGTATTAGCGCAATTGGCGAGCTACTTGCAGGAATTGAAGATTGTGATACCGAACCCAGTGCAATCTCAATCAAGCACAACTGCGCCCACGATTCAAATTGAAGGGCCGTTTGATACCAGTTATAGCCTTGCGGTGGTCAATCGAGAATTAGCGCGAGCATTGCATCAAGCCGGCGTTGATGTCGGCCTCAGATCACATGAAGGGGCAGGTGATTTCCCACCTTCGCCACAATTTCTGGCGCTCGATAAGGACGTCGCACAGTTACATCACAGGTCAGTAAATACCGATTTGCCACCAGAGACTGCGCTGAGATTTTGTTATCCGCCCTACCTAAATGATATGCCGGCAGGCCGCCGATTGGTGCACTCCTACGGCTGGGAGGAAAGCGGTTTTCCGATTCCTTTTGTCTCGGAATTTAATCGTCGTGCAGATGCGGTGACTGTACTGTCAGCAACGGTAGGAAAGACTTTGCGCGATGCAGGCGTGCGGGTGCCTATCGTGGTAACGGGAGCGGGTGTTGATCATTTGACTTCGGTTGAGCCTATACCGCTGCGCCCTTCGATAACCGAGCACTTGCGTGAGTTTTGTTTCTTACACATTTCTTCTTGTTTCCCTCGGAAAGCTGTCGATGTACTTTTGCGTGCGTATGGTAAGAGTTTTAGAAATATAGATCCTGTCACCTTGGTGATCAAGACCTTCGACAATATCCATAACACGGTTGCCCAAGATCTTGCGCGGCTACAACAAGAAGACACGGCATTTCCGCACGTTCTCTTAGTATTCGAAGATTTATCAGATGCGGAATTAGTATCGCTATATCGTGCATCCAAGGTATTTGTAGCGCCAAGTCGCGGTGAAGGTTTGGGTTTGCCGATGGCAGAGGCGATGCTTTTTGAGGTGCCGGTAATTACTTCAGCTTGGGGTGGCCAGTTGGAGTTCTGCGATGAATCAACTGCTTGGCTGTGCGATTATCGTTTTGAAAAGGCGCGTTCTCATTTGGGGCTTACACATTCAATGTGGATAGAACCTGATGAAGATCATCTGGTCCGTTTGATGCAAGAGCTGTATGCAAGCACCCCACAAATGATTGCGGCTAAGACCAAGCGCGCCAAAGAGAAGGTCTTGCAGTTTTTTACTTGGTCGAAAACGGCGCACAATATCAGCCAAGTGTTGGACGCGCTCGATGCAGCACCGGTCTTGCGGCGTCAGCCCATGATAGGGTGGATTAGTACGTGGAATTCGCGCTGTGGAATCGCCAATTACTCACATTTTTTGACCGAATTTTTCCCTCAAGATCGGCTAAGAATTTTAGCGAATCATGTACCAGAACGGATCACGCATGATGAAGGGAATGTGATTCGATGTTGGTCCACTGGAGAAAAAGAGCATCTTGATTATCTGCGAGAGGAAATCACAGAACAGCAAATTGATGCAGTGGTGATTCAATATAACTTTAGTTTTTTCTCGTTAAAATTACTGTCTGAATTGATCACTTGTCTCAAGCGCGATGGCAAACAAGTACACCTGTTTTTGCACTCGACTGCTGATGTGACTGTGCCTGGGCATGAGAATACCTTAACCAGTATTTTGGAAAGCTTGCATTTATTGGATCGTATTTTTGTGCATGGAATTGATGACGTTAATCGTTTGAAGCAGTGGGGACTAATCGCAAATGTGTGTTTCTATCCTCACGGTATCGCGACGCCTCCGCTCAATAGCGTAAGCATTAATGGCACAGCGAATCCTGAGACATTGACCATTGCGTCTTACGGCTTCTTGTTGCCACACAAAGGCATTCTTGAATTGATCGAAGCTTTTTCAAAGTTAGATCATGGTCAGCGCTCTTATCGTCTCTTACTATTGAATGCTCTGTATCCAGTTTCGGTTTCGCAAGAGCTTGAAGCGCAGTGTCGGGCCCTGATCGACCGATTGCATTTGCAAGAAAAAGTGCAATTCATTACGGATTTCTTGTCGGATGAGGAAACTCATCGGCGTCTTGTCGCCGCGGACTTGATTGTATTCCCGTACCAACAAACGCAGGAGTCATCGAGCGCTGCGGTACGTGTTGGGCTGGCGACTGGAAAGCCCGTTGCGGTGACACCGTTGACCATCTTTGATGACGTCGCCGAGGCTGTCTTTTCTTTGCCGGGAACGACACCAGATGCAATCGCTAGTGGCATTGTCGCTTTGCTGGCAGACACTGAAGCGCAACAACAAAAGCGTTTGCAAACTGAGCAGTGGATGGCGGAGCGTAGTTGGCCACATTTGTCGCAACGGCTCATCAACATCATAGATGGGATTGCTAATCCATTGGAGAGATATGCTAGGAACTTATAGATTACTACTGGCACTGCTGGTGGCATTGAGCCATGCGAACGTTCGCATTAATGTTTTGAACAGTAGCTTGAACCCTGGCGTAATTGCAGTCATCGGTTTTTATTTGATTTCGGGTTACGTGATGACGGGGCTGATTCAACGTCATTATGGTTCTTGGCGCGAGATTGGCCATTTTTACGCTGATCGCGCGATGCGTTTACTACCGCAGTATTACTTATTGCTCGCGATCACCTTGGTCTGGTTTTTTGTTGCCAAGCAGCAGACTGATTTTTTACAACATCCGCCGCAAATAAGTGATTGGGTTGCGAATTTGACGGTGGTTCCCTTGAACTATTTTATGTTCAATCAGACTGGCCAATTTACCGCAATACCACCTGCGTGGTCGCTTGGTGCTGAGATCCAATTCTATTTGCTCATGCCGATTTTATTGTTGATGCGATTGCGTTGGCTTGCGATGTTGATTGCGTCAGTAGTATTCGGATTGGCAGCTTGGGGTTACCTCAATACCGACTATTTTGGATATCGTTTATTGCCTGGCGTGCTCTTGTTTTTTTTGTTGGGCTCGTATGCTTTCGAGGTTAAAGACGCATTCGCGGAAAGATGTAAATTTTTGTTTGCTGTACTAGCTGTAGTTTTCATAACAGCCGTTGTCTTGCAACACTTTAATCATTTGGATTTACCGTATAACAAAGAGACCTTACTAGGTTTGAGCATAGGTTTGCCTTTGTTGGTGTTTCTCGGGGCGATGAATCAACGACATTGGGATAATCGTTTGGGTGACTTGTCGTATGGCGTATTCTTAAACCACTTCTTAATTCAATGGGGTGTCCTTGGGGTACCTTCGACTGCACCAAAGTTAGCGGTGTATATCGCTTTGTCAATAGGGATCTCTTATTTAACCCAGCGCCTCGTCGAACAGCCGGTTTTGAAATGGCGCAAGAATTTGCGAATAAAGTAGTTATTTTTTCGGAGTATTGATGTCATCAACGCCTACAGTTGCAACGTGTTTCAGTTGCTCAGGCTTTTTGACGATCAAAATCGTCCCCTGCTTTTCCACAATATTCAATTTCATGAGAGTGTGTATCGCGCGTGACACCGTTTCGCGACTGGTGTTGACCATGATCGCGATCTCATGTTGTTTAGGCATTCCCTCGATAACTTGACCATCCTTGGATTCGCGCACAAAGGTTTGTAATTGGGCAAAAACGCGTTGAAATGCGTTGGGGATACTGAGCAAGGTGCGCTGGCTCGACGCTGCTCGGACAATTTGCGCGAAATGCGTCATTAAACGTTTTGCAATTAATGGATGATGAAAAATCAATTCTCGCGCGTGATGGCTTGGTAAGAAAGCAACTTCAGATAACTTTACTGAGACTACTGAGGCTGAGCGAGGTAGTCCATCAATGACCGACAGTTCGCCGAAATAGGCGCCAGGTTGGATAAAATGAATCCCAATTTCTCGACCTTCTTCACTTAAATCAACAACTTGTAGTTTCCCATTGAGTAGAAATGCGAGACTTTCAGCGGTTTCACCTTTGCGCATCACGATGTCATGGCTCAGATAGGTGCGACTGGTCATCAAACCAGCCACCTTTGTGATGGAGGCCTCGTCAAAGTCCTTAAATAGTGGAATATTAGCAGCTACTTCTTTGGCAATTGGCATGAAATTTCTTGGTAAATAATTCAGTTCTTGACGCGATTATCATCCGATGGCTCGTGATGGGTTTATTTTAAGTCAAAAATTTCCCACGAATACAACAAGAGGGGTGAAGTCGAGTAGAATTCGGTGTAAAGTTATGGTAATAGGTAGGATAGGGTTGAAGTATTCCCCAATTTTAGCGGTTTTCATGGAAGTTTGGTGTTATGCGAGTGAATTTATCTAATCTCAGAAGTTGGTGCTTAGCGTTTGTATGCGCTGTGGCAATCCCTTTGTCTGCGTATGCCGAAGATCTCGCTGGTACAGTCTCTTTTGTAGTCGGAGATGCCGTAGCGAAAGCAGATAAGTCTGCGGGGCATGCAATTGCGCGCGGCGACAAAATTTTGGCCGGTGAAGTGATTGAAACCGGCGCTAATGGCCATGTCCACTTGAAAATGGTGGATGGTGCCTTTGTAAGCATTCGTCCTCAATCTCGTTTTCGCATTGAAGAATATCACTACGATGCGGCGCAGCCTCGTAATAGTCGCATTAAGTTCATGTTAGAACAAGGGACAGCGCGCAGTATTACGGGTAAAGCTGGTGAGGCCTCCAAAGAGTCTTATCGTCTTAACACCCCGCTTGCGGCAATTGGGATTCGCGGTACCGATTTTGTGGTGCAGACCGAACGCGAAGTGACGCGCGTCGTAGTCCAAAGCGGCGCGATTGTCATGACGCCACTCAGTGAAGAATGTTTATCGACGACGTTCGGCCCTTGCAATACAGCGACAGCTCGGGTTTTGACGGCTGCAATGCGCGATGCATTTTTAGAGTTACGTGGACGTAAAGAAGCGCCAATTTTGGTGCCTACTGAGAAGTCCTTGAGTTCTCCAAATGTGATTGCGCCACCGCGACCAGAAGAGCCAGCGGCAGAGCGTGGCGCGAAGGGTTCAACACCGCCCATTGCGACTGCTACTCCGCCTATCGTTACTGCTGGACCGCAAGACGCGAGCCAAGCTGCTTCTACCGTCACAATTAAGTCTCAGATTGATACTTTTGTTGCGCAAAAAACAGCGGCAGTAAAGCCTGATGTGACGAAACCTGATGTGACTAAGCCTGATCCTGTGATTCCCGAGCCCGTCGTTGCTGCGAAAATTTGGTGGGGTCGTTGGGAAGGTAGTAGTAAAAATAACGGTGAAACTTTGAACTCTGCATTGGCGCCAGATCGTGAAATTACAATGAGTAACGCGGTGTTTGGGATGTTGCGTGAAAGAGGCGAAACCTTTGTTCCTGCGACTGGTGTTGCGAAGTTCAAACTCGCTGATGCTGAGTCTTATTTTATGACACCAGATAAAACGCTAACTGCTGGTACGATTTCTAATCCGAGTTTGACGGTTGATTTTGGTAATCGCCGTTATGAAACTGCGTTGACTGTGAATGTGAATGGCATCGCGCCCACTGAGATAAAGTCCAGTGGCGAGGTAACATTCCAAGGCATTTTCATGAGTGAAACGAATAGCCCAGATACGGTAGTTGCTGGCACCTTGTCGAAGAACAGCGATCAGGCGGGATACTTGTTCCAACGTTATATCACTGGTGGTTCCGTCATAGGAGCGACGCGGTGGATAACTAAGTAGCAGAAATCTTTTCCAGCTTGATCCAATCTCTTCATTTCTCAATAAAAATCAGAACTTCGGTTCTGATTTTTGTTTTACGGCGTTGAGATGTCACGATCACGATTTCAAATCTTCATTTGTCTTTGCGCACTGCTGTTGTCGAATTATGTGCAGCAATGGGTTCCGTCCGCAATCGCGCCGATTACGCATACTTTAAATGACTGGCGTACCCGTTTTGCAATTAGCTTGTCAGCGCAGTATCTCAATAAAATTAGTCATCCTCGGAGGGAGGAAAGAATCGTCATCATTGATATTGATGAAAAGAGTTTGGGGGAGCAAGGGCGCTGGCCATGGAAGCGCGATAAATTGGCTGAATTACTCAAGTTGTTAATTGATGAGTATGGTGTCTCAGTCGTTGCACTTGATATGGTCTTACCTGAAGCTGATGATGGTGATGCTGTACTTTCACAGCAACTTCATCGCCCAGAGGTAACAGGCGCTGTGGTGTATGACTTGCTGGAGCGGGGGCTGCCTGATATTGGTTTGCAATTGCCAGAGACTAATTTGGTCAGCCTGGGTCACAAGGTGCCAAGGTTCATCGGATCCCCCTCAAAAAGTAATCATCAAATGATTATGCCTCTTCGGGTTGGGCATATCACGCCCATATTTGATAGTGATGGTTCGATTCGTAGATTGCCGCCTACGATCTGCAGTAAGACCACGCCTGAGGTTTGTCGCCCTTTGCTGGAAATACTGGCTTTCTCTAGCTTAATCGATGGTGCTCAGCTGAGTATCGAACCTGTGACGCATATTTTGGGTGCTGCATGGGAGATGAAGATCAAAGATCCATCAAATGAGGTGATTGCCGCAATTCCCCTCAATCAAGATGGCTCGATTCAAGTTCCATATCGCCATACCAAAGCAGATTGGTTGCCGCTCTCCGCAACCGACATTTTGAACCGCCGAGTGAACCCGAAACTCACAAAAGGCACAGTTGCTCTGGTTGGATCGACGGCTTTGGGAATGGCCGACGTGGTTTCGACACCAGTGAGTTCAGAATCTGCCGGCATAGAGCCGCATGCGGAGGTGTTATCTGCGTTGTTTGATAGTAGTTTTATGTATGAACCTAGATTCGCCGCTGCTGCTAACGTGGTGTTCATGTTGCTGCTATTTGTTTTGCTGCGGTTATTGCAGCACGTTACGGCCCGCCCCTTGTTGCAAACCATGGTCTATCCTGTCTGGCTTACCCTTGCTTGGGGACTCACGACTGTAGTCGTGATGTCTTGCTATATGTGGGGTAATTTATTGTTGCCTGTAACTCCTTTGTTTTTGTTTCCTCTGCTGATTGTTTTACTCAGTGTCTTATTTGAAATGTACCGAGTAGCAGTGGAAAAAATGGGACTATTTGAGGTCTTGTCATCTTATCTGCCTTTGCAAGTGGCGAAGCATTTAAGTGATAGCTCACAGGGTAAGCGAGGTCGCGAGCACCAAATTGATGCTAGTCGCAGAGAGATCACCGTGTTGTTTGCAGATATTCGAGGTTTTACAGGCTTAGTCGAAAACTGCAATCCAGAAACGGTTGCGATTTTGATGCATAAGATTTTCGCGGAGATGGCGCATGCCGTGGTGAATCATGGTGGAACGATTGATAAGTTTATCGGTGATGCAGTGATGGCGTTTTGGAACGCACCTGACGATGATCCCGAGCATGCGCAAAACGCCTATGCTGCGGCACAAGAAATGTTGCAGCGAATTCAGGGGTTGGCAGATTTTTGTGTATCTTTGGGAATTGAGCCGGTCTCAATCGGTATCGGGATTGAGTCTGGACAAACTTTGGTGGGGCACTTTGGATCTGGTCATCGACGCACCTATACTGCTCTCGGTGAAACGGTGGTGCTTGCAAGTCGCTTAGAGGGACTGTCGGCGCAGTATGACCAATACGTTTTGATCGGGCAGACTTGTGCGAGCAAACTGAATGGTGTTGAATTGCGTCATTTGGGTGAGGTCAACGTACGTGGTCGCCAGCGGCTCATTAACATCTATGCCCCAGTAAGAAATTCACTGTTATCCTAGGGGTAATTGTATTATAATTTAACCAATTATTGCGTTAACTCAATTACTACATGCGGTCTCTTCAACAGTTGCTGGTGGTGCTGTGTCTCATTTTTTTGGTACCTGCACCAGCCTGTGCACAAACTCAACATGTGTCTCACGACCAATTGTTAGCTGAACTTCAGCAGTATCAAAAAGCCTACTCTTTTTTTATGCAAAATCGTCTTGTTGAGGCGGCTGCCCAATTGCAGGAAGAATTGAAAGGGCATGAAGAGGATGCGCATTACTTTTATCTGCTTGGTAT
>CALKVB010000562.1 GCA_937996605.1 uncultured Oxalobacteraceae bacterium
GATAGGTTTATCTTCACTCTTACGAGCAATCGTGAGCGCAATTTTAGTCCCTGGTTCGCCACGCATCTTCTTGACGGCATCATCGATACTCAAACCTTTGATTGGTACAGAATCAATGCGTGTAATCAAATCTCCGGGCTGTAATCCAGCGCGAAAGGCAGGTGAATCTTCAATTGGCGAGATGATTTTTACGTACCCATCTTCCATGCCTACTTCAATACCAAGACCAACAAATTTTCCTTCAGTGCCTTCACGCAACTCTTTAAAGGCTTTCTTATCGAGATAGGCGGAATGTGGGTCAAGCGAGCTCACCATGCCATTAATTGCCTCTGACAAGAGCTTCTCATCATCGACGGGCTCAACGTAATCCGATTTAATCATGCCAAATACTTCGGAAAACTCACTGAGCTTTTCCAGCGGCAACGGGGAGGGGGCATTCTTTTGCGCCAGAGCCGAATATTGTAATGAAGCGGCTACGCCTGCGACCATGCCAAAACCTATCAGACCCAAGTTCTTCAACTTACTGCTCATGATACTTTCACCTGCCTTCATATGAAGGAGAAAACACTGATTCGACCCAATGCCGAACCCAATTTATTTGCGCACCCAGCTCATAGGGTCAAAGGCCTGACCCTTAAACCGCATTTCGAAGTATAGCCCTGATTCGTCAGCACCGAAGGTGTTACCTGCAGTCGCAATTGTCTCACCAGTTTTGACTACATCGCCTTTATTTTTTAATACTGCTTGATTACCAGCATAAATGCTTATGTACTCACCACCATGATCGATCAAGATCATATTGCCATAACCACGCCACCAACCCGACACCATGACTCGTCCTGGCCCCACGGCTTTCACTTCTGCGCCTTCGCTAGCCTTGATAAAAAGGCCTTTCCAGTTGAGACTATCAATCCGTTTATTACCGAATTTAGCGAGCAACTCACCGCTCAATGGTAAGCGCATTTGTCCCTTCAATTTACCAAAGGCATTACCGTCTAACACACTGTACTGTGGCGCCTCCTCCACCACCACATTCTTTCCGGTTCGTGATTCATTCGCATCACTCACTTTGCCGGTATTTTTTTGCTGTGCTTTTTCTTGCGCCAAACGTTCTTTGCGCAATTTTTCAGCTTGCACTTGCTTGATTTGATCTTGTCGTGCTTGCTCTTCAAGTTTGCGAATCAAGCTATTCAATTGCTGTTCATCGCGGCGTAAATTTTCCGCTTCTTTTCGCTGTGAGCGTAACTTATTGGCCAATTCCGCGAGTAAAGCTGCGCGTTTCTTCTTCTGCGACTCCAAACCTTTTTTATGCTGCTTTTCTTCCTGCGCAATCTCGTCCAGTTCCTCTTTCGCTTCTTGCGCCGCTTGACGATTTTTTTCAACTTCTTCCAAGGTCAATTTCAAGCCATCAATCATCTTCGCTTGGGTCTTCGACACATAGCTCATGTAATGCAAATCACGATTGATACGATTTGGATTTTCACCTGACAATAGCAATTTAATGCGATCGCTATCGCCATGCATGTACTGCTGCTTTAGAAAGTCAGAGAGTTGCTGTTTTTGTTTCTCGACTTGTGCCGTCAAACGATCGGCCTCTTCCATTAAAGCTTGAAGCCGTGCTTCCGCTTTCTTTTGCTCCGCTTGCAAGTCAAGAATGGCGCGATTGGCATCTGAAATCGCTTGCTCAGATTCTTCCAGAGCATCAACAGCGCGGTCTTTGGCACTCTCAGTTTTGCGAATATCTTTCTTCAGACTATCGAGTTTTTGTTGAAGCTCGGTACGTTCAGCCTCGACCTTCTTTTTCTCTTTGGTTCGCGCCGTTTGAGCGTCCGCATTCACACCCAGACTCAACAGCCCGAGTGTGAAAAGGCAAGCCAAGAGCGGCTTCGAGAAATACAGGGGGCGCGCTCGCGGAGTTAGAGATTGCGACGATGTTGAATACGGCATCTTTTACTTCGATTTGCCTTGGCTTGCGACCGCTTGCAAAGCCGCTTTAATCGCATCTTGATCGCCTAGGTAGTAACTCTTGATTGGTTTTAAGTCAGCATCCAATTCATACACCAAAGGCTGTCCATTCGGAATATTCAAATTAACGATATCGGCATCGCTAATGCCATCTAACATCTTGATCAGGGCACGCAAACTATTGCCATGAGCAGAAATAATGATGCGTTTGCCGGAGCGAATCGCTGGTGCAATGGTATCGTTCCAGGCGGGCACTACACGTTGTACGGTATCTTTTAAGCATTCAGTCAATGGAATTTGTTCGCGTTTCAAGCCCGAATAACGTGGGTCATTGTAAGAGGTACGCTCGTCGTTTTCATCTAATGGATTGGGCGGTGTATCGTAACTACGACGCCATACCAAGACTTGCTCATCACCGTATTTTGCGGCTGTTTCTGCTTTATTCAGACCTTGTAACGCGCCATAATGACGTTCATTCAAGCGCCAATCATGGACTACTGGCAACCACATCAAATCCATTTCGTCCAAGGTACCCCACAAAGTACGGATCGCACGTTTGAGTACAGAAGTGTAGGCCAAGTCAAAAGTAAAACCTGCTTCTTTGAGTAATTTTCCAGCTTGGCGTGCTTCCGCTACACCTTTCTCAGTCAAATCAACATCAGTCCAGCCTGTAAAACGATTATCAAGATTCCATGTGGATTCGCCATGACGCATCAATACAATTTTATACATAATATTTACGTGAGAAAGAAATGAACAAAGGGAAGAACAATAGTTTTCAGAAGTTTTTGATCGGATCAAAACTAAAATCAGCTTCTATTTTATAATGAGGCGCTTCTTTATAACCATTCTTACTTCGGGAAAACCGTGAATTTCATTACCGACAACTTGCTTTTAATTTCTATAGCCCTCGTTTCAGGGGTCGCATTGATGCTACCGAATTTGCAAAGACGTGGAGCTCGTGTCTCCCAACTGCAAGCGACGCAGTATATGAACCAAGCAAAAACCTTGGTACTTGACGTGCGCAATCCTGACGAATTCGCCGCAGGGCATTTACCTGGCGCCAAAAATATTCCTATCGACGAGTTAGCAAATCGCCTCAACGAGATCGAAAAATCCAAGTCTCATATTGTGATCACGGTTTGCCAATCCGGCATTCGCTCTGGAACTGCTGTCAGTATCTTAAATAAAGCAGGTTTCGAACAAGCATTTAGTTTAGATGGTGGCGTTGCCGAGTGGAAAGCGCAAAGTCTACCGACAGTCAAGTAACAAAGGAGTAATCATGGTTGCCCATGTCACGATGTATAGCACGGCCGTTTGTCCCTATTGCGTTATGGCCGAACGTTTATTAAAAGCCAAAGGCGTTGCAGAAATTGAAAAAGTTCGTGTGGACCTCGATCCTGCAGTCCGCGAAGCCATGATGCAAAAAACTGGACGACGCACGGTGCCTCAAATTTACATTGGGGAAACACATGTTGGTGGTTTTGACGATTTATCCGCTTTGGACCGCGCTGGAAAGCTCGATGCGCTGCTAAATCCAACATAAAATGCACTGCACAAGCGGCTTTGATTGCGGTTTTTTGAAGTCGCTTGCTACAATAGGGGGCTTGGGGCTTGAATTATTTAAATTCGGTCCTATGTAGCAATTAGCAGTACATGATCAATTTATACAATATTTCAGAAAGTCTCACATGTCCGACCAAAATCTGCAGCCAGTATTTCAAATTCAACGCGTCTATCTGAAAGATTTGTCGCTCGAACAACCAAATTCCCCAGCAATTTTCTTGGAACAAGAAGCGCCAAGCATCGAAGTAACTTTAGACGTTGCTGCAGAACCATTGGCTGAAGGTATCTTCGAATCCACAGTAACAGTAACTGTGACTGCTAAAGTCAAAGATAAAGTTGCTTTCTTGGTTGAAGCAAAACAAGCGGGTATCTTCGAAGCACGCAATATCCCAGCGGATCAAATGGATCCATTGTTAGGCATTGGTTGCCCTAACATTATCTATCCATACCTCCGCTCCAACGTTGCTGATGCGATCACTCGTGCAGGTTTCCCACCAATTCATTTGACAGAAATTAACTTCGAAGCGTTCTACCAACAACGTTTGGCTAATATGGCTGAGCAAGCTAAGTTGGCTGCTGAAGCTGGCAACACAGACGCTGCTGCAACTACGCACTAATTTAGTTTCCATAGAACCCGCTGTCCGACATCGTCGGCAGCGGGTTTTATTTTGCCTATGATTCCAGTGATACGCTTTACGGAATTCAGCTTGCCTTGTAAGATCCTCGCACGACCCACTTTTTTCTTAGGTACATCCATGCGTTACCTTGCAACTATTTTGGCTTTGAGTGTTTGTTGCGTTTCCGTGCCAGCTGCAGCCGCAGAATTTCGCTCAGTCGGGCCGTCACCTATTATCATGTACGACACGCCAACTTTTCACGGTATCAAAAAGTACGTTGCCCCCGCAGGAATGCCACTCGAAGTCATTTTTACTCAAGGAGCATGGTGTAGGGTGCGCGACGCAAGCGGGGAATTCACGTGGGTTGAAGCGAAGGACTTGGTCGCACGTCGCAACTTGGTGGTTAAAGTACCCAATGCCCGTATTCGAGTAGCGGCGGAAGAGTCATCCACTATGCTGTTTAGCGCCGACAAACATGTTTTACTTGAAATGGCAGAACCGCCAGTAGGGGCTTGGGTAAAAGTCAAACACCGTGATGGGCAAACAGGCTTTGTTCGTACCAGCGAAGTTTGGGGCTTGTAATTACCCCCTCACTCAATTGGTACCACATCAAATAGGTTGAACATGAACATTTCCGTACTTGGCGCGGGTGCTTGGGGCACTGCTTTAGCCATTTCCCTTGCATCAAAAAATAAAGTTGTACTCTGGGGTCGTAATGCAGAGGCAATGCAAACGGCACAAGCTCAACGTGAAAATACCCACTATTTACCGGGTTATACGTTGCCAGCTCAGCTTTCAACCACTGCCGATTTTGATGCTGCTGTGCGTCACGCCTTAGATAATGGCTTACTGATCATTGCGACATCGGTCTCTGGCCTACGCCCCAGTCTTGAAAAATGCCGACCATATGGCTTAAAGAACGTGGTGTGGTTGTGCAAAGGCTTCGAGGAGGGCACAGGCCTATTGCCTCATCAGGTGGTAAAACAAGTGCTTGGAGACGATATTTTAGCGGGCGCGCTGTCTGGCCCCTCATTTGCACAAGAAGTTGCTCAGGGCCTGCCATGCGCGCTGACCATAGCATCGAAATCGAAGGCCCTCAGTGAGCAAGTCGTCAACGCTGCGCATAGCCAAAGTCTGCGCGTTTATACCAGCGAAGATGTAGTCGGCGTAGAGGTGGGCGGTGCAGTGAAAAATATTCTCGCCATCGCCACTGGTGTCGCCGATGGACTAGGGCTAGGCTTAAACGCACGGGCAGCTTTAATGACCCGCGGCCTTGCCGAAATTAGTCGCCTTTGCATTGCATTAGGAGGAAAGCTAGAAACCTTGATGGGCTTAACCGGAGTTGGTGATTTAATTCTCACTTGTACCGGCAATCTCTCCCGCAACCGTAAAGTCGGCTTAGCACTTGCCGAAGGTAAATCGCTGGAAACGATTATCAAAGAGCTTGGCCATGTAGCGGAGGGGGTTCGTTGTGCGCAAGCTGTCCGCACTATAGCGCAACAACTTCAAATTGAAATGCCGATTGCAGATGCAGTTGCTGGCGTCTTATTTGACGATGTACCGGCAAAGCACATGATTGAACGTTTGCTTTCGCGAAATGCTAAGAGCGAATAGACCCAGTCTCTTAAGCAACAATGACGCGCGCGATCACACTTTCAGGTACATTGCGCTCACGCAGAAACTCGACTGCTTTGTCGTAACCTAGTGTTTCCGCGTAACTTATGCCAACCTCAACTAGCAGTCGCGTCAGCATATCGCGACGCCGTAAGGGGCGCTTATACTTAAACAAACGCTTACGTTTTCTACATCCTGACATCGACGACTCCCGTCTAGAGGACTTCAAACCGCAATATTGCGAATAGCTAATGCTTTACGGCAAGTCTAATCTGCTTCACCGTCAATTGGCAATTTTTTTAACGCTTGTTTGTGCACCTGTCGTTGAGAAGAGATGCTCTTCTTATGACTACCAGCCCCTGTTACCTTCATGGCATGGGCTACGGGGTTGCGCGGTTTGGACTGAGTGGCATCCAATCGAAACACTAGTTTCTGACGTGCTCCCATCGTTTTATTCGCCATCTCAATCCACCTATTTGCTTATCTCACTTCTTTAAATACAGCGTACAGCACACTATTACAGCACATAGCGTGATAAATCTTCATTCACCGACAGTGCTTGTAAACGCTGCTCTACATAAGCACCATCAATTACCACTGTCTTGCCACTATTTTGATGTGCTTCATAAGAAATTTCTTCCAACAACTTTTCCATGACAGTGTACAGTCGGCGGGCACCGATATTCTCTGTCGTTTCATTAACGGAATAAGCGATACTAGCCAGGCGTTGTATGCCCTCTGCGGAGAATTCCAACTGAACTCCTTCGGTTGCCAACAATGCCTCGTATTGGCGCGTTAAGCACGCATCCGTACTGGTCAATATGCGCTCAAAATCCGCGGTAGACAAAGACTCTAATTCAACGCGAATCGGGAAGCGACCTTGCAACTCCGGAATCAAATCAGAAGGTTTGGCAAAATGGAAGGCACCCGAAGCGATGAACAAAATATGATCGGTCTTGATCATACCAAACTTGGTATTCACAGTCGTACCTTCGACCAAAGGCAACAAGTCGCGTTGTACACCTGCACGTGAAACTTCAGCCCCACCTGCCTCAGAACGAGACGCGATTTTATCGATCTCATCGAGAAAAACAATACCGTTTTGCTCAACGTTTTTGATGGCCTCTTGTTTCATCTCGTCTTCATTGATCAATTTAGCAGCTTCTTCTTCAATTAAGATTTTCAGTGCTTCTTTAATCTTTAATCGACGAGATTTCTTACGTCCCATATTGGCACCAGAGAACATAGACTTAATTTGCTCAGTCATTTCCTCCATTCCTGGAGGCGCCATGATCTCCATATGTGGTGCCGCCTCAGAGACATCGATCTCTATCTCTTTGTCATCCAAACTTCCCTCACGCAATCTCTTGCGAAAGGTTTGACGTGTCGTATTTTCAATGCTGTCCACTGTCGCTTCTTGGCCAATACCAAAGTCACGCGCTGGTGGCAACAATGCATCCAGAACACGGTCTTCAGCTGCATCTTCTGCACGAGCGCGCACTTTGCGCATCGCACTCTCGCGCGTTTGTTTGATGCCGATGTCAACCAAATCACGAATGATAGTGTCTACATCACGGCCAACATAGCCGACTTCTGTAAACTTCGTGGCTTCAATTTTGATGAACGGGGCATCGGCTAATTTGGCCAAGCGACGAGCGATTTCTGTTTTACCCACGCCGGTTGGGCCTATCATCAAAATATTTTTCGGCGTAATTTCGTGGCGTAAGGGATCTGCCACTTGTTGTCGGCGCCAGCGATTGCGAAGCGCGATTGCAACTGCTCGTTTCGCTTTGTCCTGTCCGACTACATGTTTGTCTAACTCAGAAACAATTTCCTGCGGCGTCATATTCATTGTTGTCATTTTCGGTTCTCGTTCAGCCTTCGTTGCCGAGGCTTACTCTAAAGTTTCGATGGTGTGAGAGAGATTGGTGTAGATACACAGCTCGCCAGCAATCGTTAGTGATTTCTTGACGATCTCGACAGGGGATAAATCCGTGTTTTGATACAAGGCGATTGCCGCAGATTGCGCATATGTGCCACCTGAACCAATCGCGCCGATTCCATCGTTAGGCTCAAGCACATCACCATTGCCGGTGATCACCAAGGTAGTATCTTTGTCTGCAACCAATAGCATAGCCTCTAAACGACGCAACATACGGTCGGTGCGCCAGTCTTTGGCCAATTCAACTGAAGCGCGCATCAAGTGACCTTGATGCTTTTCCAACTTTGACTCGAAACGTTCGATTAAGGTAAAAGCATCGGCTGTACCGCCAGCGAATCCAGCCAAAACTTTGTTGTGATAAAGCTTACGTACCTTGCGCGCAGTCCCTTTCATTACGATGTTGCCAAGAGTGACTTGACCATCGCCACCTAAAGCAACCACATTACCGCGACGGACAGTCAAAATGGTCGTGCCGTGAAATTGTTCCATATAATCCTCGATGAATGCGGCTGACGCAGTCCAAACACAATGGACACAAGCCAGCCATGCTGAAATTGGAAGTTGGGGGGAAATCTTTAAATTACAAGGCTGCACGCCAACAATGACGTGAGAATTTTTACTTTGATGACTACGATTGTTTTCTCGGCACGATTGCCGCGACATTCTTCAAGCCCATTGCATTAAACAAATGCATGACTAAGTAATTGACCTCATTGAACTGTATGGTTTTTCCGCTTCCCGAAATAGGTACCAAACCATTCAATAATTGGGCAGAAGCACCAAACTCAACTCGCTCAAGTTGTGAGCAATTCAAGACTATGAAATCATGTGATTTTGCATATTCTACAATATCAGCGACCAAACCTTCGGTTTTACCTTCAATCACACGTGGCATCATGAAAGATTCAGCACGTGTTTCTGTCACAGGTGACTGCGGTTCAGCCACAGCCGTCGTTATTTTATTCACAGGTGCTTCATAGGCTGGCGGCGAAACTTCAAAAGTCACACAGTAATCGATACTGGTTTCTTCAAAAGCCTCTTTCATTTGCAGTAACTGCAAAATTTCCATCAATAGCAACCATGGCGCTTCAGTCTCATCGCGCCGCCCGACTTCTAGGATTGCTTGAATTTGCGCTGTCAAATTTTGCGCACCAACAACGATCAAATCATGTTTAGTTTTCTTCAAATTGCGCATTGCACGAAGTAACAATCCGCAACCGACTGGATCGACTTGCTTTACTCGTCCAAAATCAAGCTTAATGACTTTACTTTGCTCGCTGATGGTATTCAACCTTTGCAACAACTTGATGATTTCACCATCCAATTGGGGTGGGAAACTAATGTTAGGCGTGGTCTTACCGTCGACCGTAACATCTTCCTTCTCCTCGATAGGTTCGGTGCTACGCCAGACTGGAGGTGAAGTCTCATATTTCCCAGCGTAATCAAGAGATAGACTTTCGAACGCATACTGATTCTGCTCGATCTGATACAGATCAAAAAGCATAAACCACGCAATAGGCGTAGCGCTTCCAAGATTATCTTGGTCAATCACACTGCGAAGCATATGCTCCGCCACCTTCACTTGACCGGTTGCAAATAAGATCGCTGCTTCTTCTAACAATGGCACTGATTCCGACTGAGAAACAGCATGAACTTGAATCTCAGTATGCCCGGTCAACAATTCGGTAGTGGGCAAATTCAACGCAATGGTGCTTTGGAAATCAGTAGCAACGAAGTCAGTATGAAACTGATTCGGTTCGGTTTTCTTTAAGGGATCAGCAGGTGTAGGCTTAGGTGGCAATGATTTGGGACGTCCCATATCACGGGACATTTCAAATTCAATCGCATCAATTTTTCGCTCAGTCGCTCGGGCGATGTGCTTTTTCTCTGTCATTAGGTGTGTCAAGGCCTCGTCATCTTGGACTTGTCCAATAACGGTATTTTTACCCTTTGACCGAGGTTTCTTGGAAAGCGGCTTATCAGAGGGCATGTCCTCTTCACGGCTAGTCTTCTTTCCGAAAAGCTTAAAAATCCCCACAGCAACCTAACTTATTAATTAGAAATGTATTTTTAATATCTTTACCTATCAAGCACTACCATGTCAAATATATTACATGAGTAAATGCACTCCTACTACCGAAGTATAGTCGGAATTCATCTCTTTTTGCTCACTAATGGGGCTATGCATTAGATAAACTCAGAGAAAAATCAAATTATTCACTTTCAAATTTTCGAGGCAATACGATTTTGATACGTAACAAATCAACTTTTCTGGATCTAAATTGAGCTCTATTTCCAATAGTATTCAACAATAAAGCTCAATCATCACGTTTGGCTCTATAACGACTTACATCCAAGAATTGGGTGCTCATGTTACAAAATTTTACTTTTCAAACAGCCTCACCTACCCTAAAAATTCGCTCTGACTCCTACGACCACCCCACGCATCGGTTGCGGCACCGTTTCTTTTAGCACTGAAGTCGCTAAGCGAATATCTTGATTCAGTAAATTTCGTACCTGCATAAACCAAGTTAATTGCGAGTACTGATAAGGATGAGTATAAGTCAGGTTCAGGTCGAGTTTAGTAAAACCTGGGGTTGAAAAATGCTCATTCGCTGCCAAACGACTTTGACGTTGCGCGTGTAAGATGCTGAGCGTATTTCGCCATCCTTGATGACGAAAGCCAAGATCAATACCAACACGGTCGGCCGCTTGCAAGGGTAAATTTCCACGACCATCTAAGGTGCCCCGCGAAGTATCAGCGAACCCGCGAATCGAAAAACCTTCACCAACTTGGTTGTACCCGATTTCTGCTTCGCCGCCACGAATCGTTGCATTCGCCTGCCTCCAGTGACGTTGTGTGAACTCTCCTGTAGTGTCAACAATACCTTCACCATCAACCTTCACACCGTCATCATGGCCATAGACATAATTCTTGACATTGTTGATAAAAGTATTGATCTTCCAATGCAATAAGCCACTGCTCTTTTGTAGACTAAATTCCAAGTTACGGGAGGTTTCTTTACTTAATCTTGAGTCACCAATATCGAATGTCCGCGTCGATTCATGGGGACCATGAGAATATAATTCTTCAGTGCCAGGAGCGCGCTCAGCAGTAGACAGGCTAGTGACGATTTCTAGGTCACGATCAACTGGAATCATCGCTCCCACTGAGAAGGAAGCCAATGAGAAACTACGGCTAGGCAAAACAAATTCAGCTTCTGGTTCACGTCGCACATTTTCAAGTCGACCACCAAAACTTGCAGTGAAATCTTGGTATTTTTTTTGTTCAAGCAAAAACATCGCTAATGAAGAAGACTTGGTTGTTGGCACGGTATCGGCTCGTCCAGTCGCAGACGCGAGCGCAGAGAATTTACTTTGTTCGGTATGTAAGCCTAAACTACCTTCCCATCCATAGAAATTTGCGTGAGAAGCGGTCAGCCTTGTTTCTAAAGTGCGATTCTTAAAGTCTGTCGCAGGGGTACCATTCTCCATCTTTTCAGTATGTTGATAATCTGTCGATCCCAACTTGAATTTGATCGCGTCGAAAATAAGAAAAGATTGAAAAATCGCACTATCGATATCAAAGCGCGTTTGCTTCAAATCGATAAATGCGTGTTCGTCAGTTGGAATGCCATAGGTATCTTCCATTCGCTGCAAAGAAGCACCAAGATGTCCCCATGATTTGATCAAAGAAGCACCGAAACCAAGGCTCTTCTCTTGTGAAAAGCTCGATGGCAAACGCCCTTTGATATTGCCACTACCATCGGCGTTGCCGAAGCCTGGGATTCTATAATTGTCGGCATCTCGCGTATTGCCATCAAAATGTAAGGCAATATCTTCAACCGAACTATCCAGAAAAAAGGAGGCGCTTTTTTCTTTATTTACCGCGCCATATTTGGCTTCAGCCTCACCACTTAGTTGTTTGCTCAGGGTTGTCGGAATGCGACCATCGACCACATTAACAAGGCCACCAATTGCACCACTGCCATACAACAACGCTGCTGGACCGCGCAAAATTTCAATTTGTTGTGAACTTGCGGTTTCACTGGCAACTGCATGATCATTGGAAATGCTAGAAACATCTGCAACGGCCATCCCGTTCTGTAAGATTTTCACTCTAGGTCCCTCAAGACCACGAATAATTGGACGTGAAGCCCCTGCGCCAAAACCTGAAGCACTAACACCTAATTCAGCGCCTAGGGTTTCCCCCAATGAACTACCCATTTTCGAACGCAACTCTGAACCTGAAAGCACCTTGGTTGGGCTAAGAATTTGCATCGTTTCATCTTTACCTAATGGGTTAGCAGAGACGGTAACGGTTGAAGTCTGAGCAAATGCGGACTGCGAGATAGGCGCAAATATGGATAGCACAGCGCCTGCGATAATACTTGGTTTGAGTGACATAAAAATTCCTGAAAAATAACGACATGTACGTTGCAAACAGCAACAGATACGATCACGCATGATCACAAACAAAGTCGGCTTTCAGTTTGGCGGCGCTCGAGAGAGAAAAACCAGTTGTAGTGTTGAATGCCAAGATGACGATACCAAAGTATCGATCGATTTTGGCAACTCAACTTTCAGAAAATTCCAAGAAACAGCATGTTGAAGCGCGTCCACTATACTGCAAGCGTCAACCAACAAGCATGAGTGAATCGATGCGTCGGCTTCACTTAACTTTTTTAGCTCGAACTTACCGTTATCATCGAAGGCAATGGCTAGTACAACACCGGAGTTGGTGTTCATGTGCGACATGCGATGTGCAAACCCCAGCCACTGTGATGTCAAGACGGTCAACGCCAAAAGCCATAGCAAAGCTATCGCTTTTAGTGATCGTTTCTTGAACATTGTAGTTTGCATTACAGATGCGCCTATCGACATTTAAAACTATTGTTTCAATATGACAGGTGCATATGAAACAAAGTTGCATTCATTTACGTAAAAAATGCGCAGTGTAGGCTGCGCATTTCATTTTGTAGACTCAGGTCAGATCAATCACCATACAACTTCTGTTTGAGCTCGCGTCGCTGCTGCGCTTCCAAGGAAAGCGTTGCTGTTGGCCTTGCGAGGAGGCGAGGAACGCCTATCGGCTCTCCTGTTTCTTCGCACCAGCCATAATCTCCAGCATCAATCGCGGCAATAGATTGCTGTACTTTACGTAGCAATTTGCGTTCACGATCACGAGTACGCAATTCCAAAGAGTGCTCTTCTTCGATCGTTGCACGGTCAGCTGGATCAGGAACTAAAACAGTTTCTCTCAGATGCTCTGTCGTTTCATCAGCATTCTTAAGCAAGTCTTTTTCAAGTTGTTGCAGGCGTGCTTTGAAAAATGCTAGTTGAGCATCGTTCATATAGTCCTTCTCACCCATCTTCAGAATTTCTTCTTCGGTGAGCAAGACAGGCGCTTCATTGACTTCTGCAGTCGATTTAGATGATTTAGTTGCCACTTCGCTTACTTTCGATACATCGGGTTAATCTATGCAAGTCGCCGGTCAATTTTTCGACCCGCTCCTTCCCCTCAAGGACAAGTATATAGTTTGCTTGTTCCGCATACAAACCTATTGAATTTATACACCCTTTCTCGGGCAGACAATTCAATAGGGCGCTAGTTTATACCAAACATTGCTCCAAGCCTTGAATAAAAATCTCTTTCGGTAAATTTTTACCAATAAAAACCATTTTGCTTTCTTTTGGTTCACTTTCTGACCACTTCGCTCCTATGTCAGTGCCCATGATTTGATGAACTCCTTGAAAAATAACCTTACGGTCAGCGTGTTCCATATACAACACTCCTTTGTAGCGAAGCATGCGAGGACCATAAACTTGTACTAAACCGCCTAGAAAATAATCTAATTTTTCAGTATTAAATGGTCTCGTTGTTTTATATACGAAAGCCGCAATTTCGTCACTGTGATGCGCATGATGATGATCAGTATGGGCTTGGTGCTCGTGGTGGTGCTCATTGTGGTGCTCATGTTCGCAGTGATCATCACAGTGGTGCTGATCTTCTGTTTGCAGAAAATCTGGATCAAGCTCAAGCTTTGCGTTCAGATTGAAGCCCTTGATATCCAATACTTCACTGATAGCGGTCTGACCAAAATCACTGAAACTGATACTTGCACGCGGATTTATCTTAACTAAACGCGCTTTTAAAATTGCCACGTCTTCCGCACTGACCAAATCTGTCTTCGATAGTAAAATCTTGTCTGCAAAGCCAACTTGGCGCTGCGCTTCTTCATGCTCATCCAATTGCTGCATAGCGTGGCGCGCATCGACTACAGTCACCACCGCGTCGAGCATATAATGCAGACCCGCTTCCTCATCCACAAAAAAGGTTTGTGCCACAGGTCCTGGATTGGCGAGACCGGTGGTCTCAATGACTAAACGATCAAAATGAATCTTGCCTGCTTGTTTTTGTGCAATCAGATTACTCAAAGCCGTAATCAAATCACCTCGCACCGTACAGCAGATACAGCCATTGTTCATTTCAACAATTTGCTCATTGGTGTCCTGAACTAAGATTTCGTTATCAATGTTTTCCTGTCCGAATTCATTTTCAATCACGGCAATTTTATAGCCATGTTCTTCTTGCAAGATACGATTCAATAAGGTCGTCTTGCCCGCGCCAAGAAAGCCTGTAAGTATGGTGGTGGGAATCAATGCCATAAAAAATACTTCCTATATTTAAAGTGCGCTACAAACATCGCACCAACCTTTAATGGTGAGTTCAATGCCATGCGTCGTAAAACCATGTTGCTGAGTGACAGCGAGGGTCGCACTTATTTGCTGCTGTAAATTTGTCGTCAACTGAGGTTGATCCAAACAATAAACTTTAGCGCATCGGGTACATTGGAAATGTCCATGCTGATGTGCCGTTACTGTCGTTTGAGTCAGACTATGATTCGCACCGCCTACACGAAAACGAGAAATTCGATCATCACCAATAATCTTATGGGCTAATCCAGCGTCTGCCAGACAATCTAGAGCCCGGTAAAGCGTCACTCTATCCATTTTAGGCAAAGCATCCTGTAGCTCAGTGTGCGACATCGCTCTTTGCTGAGCCAATAAGAGCGTCAACACTTCAATTCGCGCTGGCGTCACGCGCACACTAAGCCGTCGCAAGTGTTGGTAAGCCTGTTGCTGAGCCTCATCACTCATGGTCATGCTAGGTGCGCTTTTCTCAATCATTTCAATATGATGCGTCGTCAGAAGAGTCGCATTATCCTCCAAATGCAATTGAGTTGCAAATACAAAAGCTACTTCTTGGCGCGAGGATGGCTTGCATCGTAAACCTGCGCTAGGTGCTGAAAATCGAGCGCGGTGTAAACTTGTGTTGCAGCGATTGAACTATGGCCTAGCATTTCTTGTACGGCTCTCAAATCGCCTGAAGATTGCAATACATGGGTGGCGAAAGAGTGGCGCAAAACGTGAGGGTGCACATCACTGGGAATCCCCATGGTCTGTGCGTGCGCCTTCAAACGCAATTGCACCAAGCGTACCGACATGCGGGTTCCACGCTCAGTTAAAAACAACGGTCGCGGATCAGTCTTCACAAGTTGCCCTCGAACCGCTAACCAAGCGCGAATTGCCTCGATAGCTGGACCACCGACGGGCACGATGCGCTGCTTATTACCTTTGCCAGTCACATGCACTTCGGCTTGAGCTAAGTCTACCCAGCCTAAACTAGGCGGATTTCGATCACCAAAATCTTGCACATCGAGTGCGACTAATTCAGACACCCGTAAGCCGCTCGAGTATAACAATTCAAACATGGCACGATTCGCCGCCAACTTAGGGGCATCGCTAACGTGGTAAGCAACTAAATTTACTGCGTCATCTGCACCAAGCGCCTTCGGCAAGCTCTTCGTTTTCTTGGGTGCCTTAATTCCGTCTACTGGATTCGCCGGCAGTTCAATGTGTTGCGCTAGCCACCGATAGTAACCGCGCCAGCTCGACAGCTTGCGTGCGATGCTGCGAGCGCTTAAACCTTGACTGTGAAGTTGCGAGGTAAAGCGGCGCACATCAAAATAATTCAACTCTTGAAGTGGACGACCTTGCGCAAACTGCAGCAGTTCTTGCAAATCGAGGTCGTAATTACTGATGGTGTGAGGTGACAGCTGGCGCTGATATTGCAGCATATCGAGATAGGTTTGTATGCTGTGCTGTACATCCATATCCGCTTATTTCTATGAAGTCGGAGTAGCATTGACACTACTCCAAAGTAGGACGATGTGTTACAAATCGATCATGCAATACAAAGCCGCGCTAGTTGTGTCGCCAATTTTAGCTAAGAAATCGGTGGCCATATCTTTTGTGAAACGCGCTGGATCGGGGGAACCCAACACCAACAAGCCAAAAGTCGGTTGATCTGCAGCGAGACGCAAAGGTAACATCGCCATCGAAGCAATCGCTTGATCCGATTCTATCCACGCAGCAGCTTCGAAGTCTTGATTCTTACCACAGAAAGGCGTGCTCATTCCTTTGGCAAACAATTGCACGTCTTCAGTCGTTGGCGCGGCGAACCAAGTATGAGCGTAGTCTTGCGCCACATTCCAAAGACGTAAAGTGGCATGCGGCAAATTAAAAATATCTTGCATGCTTTTAGTCAGTATATAAGGCAGATCGACGTCATTTCGAGCCAATAACAACTCACGTGTCCACATCTGAAATTTCGCGGTAATCGCATCATTATCCTGTGCGACGCGAATCAATTCGGCCAACCGCAACTCCATTACTTTCAACTTTTCACGAACGATTTCCATCTGACGTTCTTGCAATGAAATCGTGCGTCCCATAATAGGGCTAGTCAATTTAATCGCCGACAATAATTCAGCATGTTCCTCAAAAAAGTGCGGATTCTGACTCAAATATTCTGCAATATCATTGGTATTCATTATTCTTTTACTCTTCTCAATCAAATATAGGGTGGCGTATTTTCAGCACTAAGGCTGCACTTAGGCGAAGTCAGGGACTTCGATTTCCCCATCGAATACGCTCACTGCAGGGCCACTGAGATACACAGGATGCCCCTCGCCAGACCAAACAATTTGTAAATCCCCACCCCGCATCTTAACTTGAACAGGTGACTGCAAAATCCCCCGCCGGATACCGGCAACAGCTGCCGCACAAGCACCAGTGCCGCAGGCTAAAGTTTCTCCGGCACCACGCTCATACACACGTAATTGGATGTGCTGAGGATCTTGCACTTGCATGAAGCCTGCATTGACACGTTTCTGGAAACGAGGATGACGCTCAATCTGCGGTCCTTCATGCGCTACCGGATGTGCAATCACATCTGCCACAATTTGTACGGCATGGGGATTACCCATAGACACACAAGAAATCCAAGCGTTATCTTCGAACAGTGGCAGTAGCCACAAGGTGTCGCTACCCTCAACCTTGGACTGCAACTCATCTGTGACAAAATGTGAATCAGCTGGAATAAAACTAGGCACTCCCATATTCACGGTAACGCGTCCATCTTCCGCGACCGAAGGCTCGATCACACCTGACATCGTCAACACACGAATACTGTGTTTTGTGGTTAAACCTTTGTCCAACACAAAGCGTACAAAGGCCCTTGAGCCATTGCCACACTGTTCGACTTCGCCGCCATCTGCATTAAAAATACGATACCGGAAATCGACGTCAGCCGATGGTGCAGTCTCAACCACCAGAATTTGATCAGCACCAATGCCAAACCGACGATCAGCCAAGAAACGCCATTGTTCAGGCGTGAACTGTATCGATTGATTAACAGCATCGATGACAACAAAGTCATTACCCGCGCCATGCATTTTTGTAAATTTAAGTTTCATGCACTTATTATAGCGCGTTAAGGCATTAAACCGATTTATACACCCCGCAACCAATCACAACATCGTCGCTGATGCGCTCAATGTAAGATGATTTCCACTCTACCCGTTTGGTCACCGGGTTTTCAATTGAGTAATCAACCCAGCCACCTTTATCTGGAAGTGCAAACGCATCATCGACCAACTTGCGCCCATCAAGACCGGGGACCTTCAGCAAATTCACCTCTAATTTACTTTCATTACCTGCGAAAGCGCGATACTGACCCTGCCGATCAAAGGCAAACACATACATATCGCGATCAGAAAATTGTTTTTCGGCATCCGTCGTAATACGCTGCAAGACATCCATGCCCGCTATGCGGAACAAAGCAGTGGCCTTTTTTACCAGCGCAAAAGCTTCGTCTGCGGTTCCTTGGCGCAGGCTAAAAGTCGATACCACTTCTTTTAGGCGCACCGCACGATTTTCCAGCTCACTTGAAGCGTACTTGGCATTTTCCGCCATTTGCGAATTGCTTTTAGTGATCGCATCGAGTTCCTTGATCGAATCGGAGATATGGATCAAACCTTCGCTTTGCTCGGTCGATGCGACCGAAATTTCATTAATACTTTTGGCCAGATTACGAATTCCAGAAACGATATCGGTCAAGGTCATACTGACATCGTTGATCTGTTCGACCCCCGCCTCGACACGATTGACAGAATCATCAATCAAACGACGAATTTGCCGAGCTGAATCTGCACTGCGCTGGGCGAGGCTGCGAACTTCGGATGCGACCACCGCAAATCCTTTGCCTTGTTCACCGGCATGTGCCGCTTCCACTGCGGCATTCAACGCCAAAATATCCGTTTGGAAGGCGATGCGATCGATCATGCTGACAATTTCATGTACTTTCATTGCACTTTCATGGATGCCATTCATGGTTTCCACTGCTGCCAGCATTACCTCATTACTAGACTCCGCAATCATCCTCACATTCGATGCGAGGTTGTCGACAGACTTAGCATTCGAAGCATTGGTCTTGACGGTTTCGCTCAGGGCTTCCAAACTATTCGTCGTATCCAATAGGCTATTCGCCTGCTGCTCCGTACGAATCGACATATCGTTGATGCCTTCGGTCAGATTCTGACCCAGTTCTAGCACCATACTGGCATTCGTGCGTACATTCGCCACCAGCGCCGACAATTTATAATTCATTTGATCGAGAGCGTAGCCTGTTTTGGCAAGTTCATCTTTACCCTCAATATGAATTACTTGCGTTAGGTTTCCTGATGCAACGATCTCTGCAGATACTTCAAGATTCCCAATTGCGCCAATAAAATTTAAATAGAACCCGAAAGTAAAATACAAAGTAATCGCAATCGACCCCAACAGTATCCACAAGATTGCATACGACTTCGCTTTATTAAAACTCACACGGTTCTGCAAGGTCGACTGCAAACGTGAGCTAAATTCTTTTTGTAAACGCAAGACAGAGTCATTTGCTTGCTTGATTGCGTTTGCGAGCTGAGGTTTATTGACTGCGGAACGATCACCACTCAATTGCCGTTGCACTAAGTCGTTTAATACTTGGCTTTGTTGCACAGCAGTCGTTAAAATTGCAGGTAGTTTTTCATTGCCACGTTTCAAGCCTTCCTGTCTCCGCAAAGTCTGTTCAACAGCCTTTTTCAAAATGTCGCGCGCAGACAGAAGTTGTGCCATCTGTATGGTCGTATTTTCCGTCTGCGCCTCAAATTGGGAACTTAGAACCGATAATTGCGAGAGACTTTCTATCCACTCTGGCGATTTCTGCAATCCGAGATCCATCAACAAATCGCTTTCTGCCTCAGGGTCAAACAACAATCCACTTTTTTCCTGAGTTAAATCATTAAAGCGATGTAGCAACTGAACGATATTTTGGTACTGTAAAAAATTTGTACGCGTTTTATCATCCAATAAGCTATTTATCTCTTTTGAGGTGGAGGTCCAGGCTTCGCGCAGCTCGAGTTCATCATTCGCTACGAAACGAGAACTGAGACGACTTAAACTAAGACCAATATCTTTACGTGATTTCGCTAAAGCAGCTTGCAGCTTGGCATCATTGGGGCTGTAAGTCGACTGTAAAAATAAAAGGCGATCAGCTTGTATTTGTTGGATCAAATCTAGCGATTGTTGAGAGATAGTAAGACCAAGCAACTCATCCTTTGCCACATTGAGTTCACTATTCTGTTTGGTCAGTAGACTAAGGCCAAGCACAAGAATTGCCACCAAAAAAGCACTGAGCATGCCGATCAACTTGGTACGCAAGTCAAATTTACTCATCAAGCGCGCGCTCGGCGCCATCATGCGATCAATAAACTCATTGCCAGACAGCTTCATATCGTTTCCATCCTTTGCTTGGAATGTGCTCGACTATTCTCGCAGATTTTGTAGCGCGCATAACTCACATTTGCCAATAGGATACAAAATAATTGCCAAAATAAAAGTTTTCTGAGATTTATCAGTTTAATTCGACGACCAGTACACTTCACATAATTGTCAGTCATACTGTACTGGTCTTTTTGCTAGTGACTGTGCATGGGGACGCTGTGGTACACATGTTACTGTGCTGCCCGCAGAAATCGACGCGCAAAATCAGCTTAAATTTTGCACGAACGGTTCGATTAAATCCCATTGAGCGTATGATGCAGTCACAAGCTGAGAACCTTTCTTTCATTCGCTCGATGGCATACAGGCTCACCACAGCCGCAAAGATATAAACCGGAGGCAGTATGAATTCACCGATCAGTAAGGCCGAGCAGGACGCTTTGGTCGACCATTCCATTTCACTTGACGACAAGTACACCCTCGAGCGCGGTCGTGCTTTTATGACAGGCACACAAGCCTTGATCCGTCTCACCATGTTGCAGCGTCAAGCCGACGTCAAAGCGGGCTTAAATACAGCGGGTTTCATCACTGGTTATCGCGGCTCACCGCTGGGTGCCGTTGACATGACCGCTGCAAAAGCTAAAAAGCACCTAGAAAAGAATCATATTAAATTTCACCCAGGTGTGAATGAAGACTTGGCTGCGACTTCGGTATGGGGCACGCAACAAGTCAATCTTTTCCCCGGCGCGAAATATGATGGCGTGTTTGGTGTTTGGTATGGCAAGGGCCCAGGTGTAGATCGTTGTGGCGACGTGTTTAAACATGCCAACTTAGCCGGCACGTCGAAACACGGTGGTGTATTGGTGATTGCAGGTGACGATCACGCAGCGAAGTCTTCTACAGCGGCGCACCAAAGTGAGCATATCCTCAAAGCCTGCGGCATTCCTGTTTTATATCCGTCTTCTGTCCAAGAATATTTGGACTACGGCTTGCACGGCATTGCCATGTCCCGTTACACAGGTTTGTGGGTATCAATGAAGTGCGTTACTGATGTGGTTGAATCCGGTTGCGTAGTTGAAGTTGATCCTGATCGCATCAAACCTATTATTCCCACTGACTTTGTAATGCCAGCAGACGGCGTGCATATCCGCACCCCAGACCCAGTGTTAGCGCAAGAAACGCGCATGAACAATTACAAATGGTACGCAGCCTTGGCTTATGCACGTGCTAACAAATTGAACCAGATTATTTGGGATAGCCCGAACGCTAAGATCGGTATTATCACTGCAGGTAAATCTTACCTCGATACACGTCAAGCTTTGGCAGACCTCGGTATCGATGAACAAGTGGCGAAAGACATTGGCATCCGTTTGTACAAAATCGGTATGACATGGCCTTTGGAATCTGATGGTGTACGCGAATTCGCTACTGGTCTCGAAGAAATCTTGGTCGTCGAAGAAAAACGCCAGATTCTGGAATACGCTCTGAAAGAAGAGTTGTATCACTGGGAAGAAGCAGCTCGCCCACGTGTTGTCGGTAAATTTGATGACACTGGCGAATGGACCAATATTCAAGGTACAGGTCATGGCGAATGGTTATTGCCAGCGACTTATGAATTGAGCCCAGCGCAAATCGCCCACGCGATCGCTTCACGTATTAGCCGCTACTTCGCTGGCCATCCAGTCGAAAAATTGGTCAAAGAACGTGTTGAATATTTAGAAGCAAAAGAAGCGGCATTGAATTCTGTGTCGAAGCCAGATGCGAATAAAGATCGCATTCCACATTTCTGCTCTGGTTGCCCACACAATACCTCAACCAAAGTACCTGAAGGCAGCCGCGCTTTAGCAGGTATCGGTTGCCACTACATGGTGACATGGATGGATCGTGAATCCTCTACGTTCACACACATGGGTGGCGAAGGTGTGACGTGGGTAGGCGCAGCACCGTTTACCAATGAACAGCACATCTTCTCTAACCTTGGTGATGGTACTTACTACCACTCTGGCTTATTAGCGATTCGTGCAGCGGTTTCTGGTAACGTCAATATCACCTACAAAATTCTGTTTAACGACGCAGTGGCAATGACAGGCGGTCAAGAATTTGACGGTCCATTAGACCCAGGTATGATTTCACGTCAAATCGCTGCTGAAGGCGTGCATCCGATTATCGTGGTCACCGACGAGCCTGAAAAATATCCAGCGAATTACCCATGGGCAGCTGGCGTCACCGTGCGTCACCGCAGTGAGCTCGATGCAGTACAACGTGAATTGCGCGAATGCAAAGGCGTGTCTGCGATGATTTACGATCAAACCTGCGCGTCAGAAAAACGTCGTCGTCGCAAAAAGATCGGCAAAGATGGCAAGCCTGGTTTCCCTGACCCAGCGAAACGTGCTGTGATCAATGAAGCTGTCTGCGAAGGTTGTGGCGATTGCAGCGTGCAATCGAATTGCTTATCGGTAGAACCATTAGAAACCGACTTTGGTCGCAAACGTCAGATTAACCAATCTTCTTGTAACAAGGATTACTCTTGCGTCAATGGCTTCTGCCCGAGCTTTGTGACAGTAGAAGGCGGTAAGTTGAAGAAGCCAGCCAAGACGAAAATCGAGGCAGGTGGATCTTTTGACGTAACGAGTTTACCGCAACCAGTATTGCCAAGCACCGCAACACCTTATGGCGTGATCGTCACCGGTGTCGGCGGTACGGGCGTGATCACTATCGGTCAAATCATGGCGATGGCAGCCCATTTGCAAGGCAAATCTTGCTCTGTGTTGGATATGACAGGTTTGGCACAAAAAGGTGGCGCGGTGATGTCACACGTACGCCTTGCTGACAAAGCTGAAGACATTCAATCGACACGCGTTGGCACGGGTATGGCTGATCTCGTGATTGGTTGTGACCTCATCGTCACTGCTGGCAAAGAAGCTATTTCACGTATGGGTGAAGGCCGTACACATGGCGCGATTAACTCCAGCAGCAGCCCAACAGCGACTTTCATTAAGAATCCAAACTGGCAGTTCCCAGCTGGCTCCGCTGAAAATGAAATTCGCAAAGCTTGCGGCGACACTTTGGTCGACATGGTCGACGCCACCAACATCGCGACCGCTTTGATGGGTGACAGTATCGCAGCGAATATGTTCATGCTCGGCTACTCATGGCAAAAAGGCTGGGTACCATTGACGGAAGCCGCTTTGATGCGTGCGATCGAATTGAATGGTGTGGCGATCGACTTCAACAAGCAAGCGTTTAATTGGGGCCGTGTTGCTGCCAATGATTTGAATGCAGTGATTCGTTTGACGACACCTGCGCAAGTGATTGAGTTGAAGCGAGCACCGAGCTTGGACGATGTCATCAACAAGCGTGTTGCCTTCTTGACCGACTACCAAAACGCAGCCTACGCACAAACCTACGCTGACTTCGTCGCACAAGTGAAGGCAGCGGAAAGCAAAATCGTCGATGGTAAAGCATTGCGTTTGACCGAAGCTGTCGCCAAGTATTTGTTCAAACTGATGGCGTATAAAGATGAATACGAGGTCGCTCGTTTGTACACCGACGGCAAGTTCCAAAAGAAAATAGCCGACATGTTCGAAGGCGATTACGCGATCAACTTCCATTTGGCACCACCATTGTTTGCGAAACGTGACGACAAGGGTCATTTGATCAAACAACAGTTCGGCCCATGGATGATGAAAGCCTTTGGCGTATTAGCGAGTTTGAAATCCTTGCGTGGAACAGCGCTCGATATCTTTGGTTATACTGAAGAACGTCGCATGGAACGTGCTCTGCCGGTGGAATACAAACAACTGATCTCGAAATTGATTCCACAGTTGAATGCTGAGAATTTGAATAAAGCCGTTGCCTTAGCAAGTATCCCAGAAGATATTCGCGGCTATGGCCATGTCAAAGAACGTCACTTCAAAGCGGCTAAAGAGAAAGAAGCCAAATTATTGGCGGAGTTTGCGATGGCACCTGCAAATAAAGAAGCAGCATAACTCTTGATTGCGTTGCCGAGAAAAAAGGTCGACTTTGGTCGGCCTTTTTTCATTTACAATCGAGTCAATTTTTTGAATTTTAGAGAAACCCCACTTATGCAAGAACGTCACATTTTCGTTAGCGCTGCGATCAGCATGTTTATTGCCATTGGACTTGGTGCCTTCGGCGCACACGCTCTTAAACAAATATTGAGCGCAGACATGTTAGCGATTTGGCAGACCGCGGTGCAGTATCAGCTGATACATGGCCTTGCGCTGTTTGCGTTGGCCATCGTTTATCCGCGCTTTACACAGTGCGGCGTAAAATCCTTCACATTCATCGCACCTTGCTTCATCATCGGCTCTGTCCTATTTAGTGGCAGCCTCTATGCGCTGGCGCTCAGCGGCATCAAAATCCTAGGGGCGATTACGCCTCTAGGTGGAGTTGCCTTTTTATTGGGCTGGTTGTTGCTGGCCAGGAGCGCAACGCATCTAAAAGGTAAATCGTAAGGCCAAACCAAAGCCGACTCATTTCTGAATCGGCTTTCCCTTCAACGATCTAAACTCTTACGCCGCAATACTTTCTGCTGGCTTACCCGATAGGCGTTGCAAACGTTGCAGCGTGGTCTCACCAGCGTTATCCGCTTTCGCTACTGATTGACGTATCGCAGCGATTTCAGCTGCTTGGTCAAGCGGCTTTTGCGCAATATCGGCGACAATTCGCATACCAGCCGCCTCGTTGCTGACTTTTTCCGCACGACGCGTCAAGGCATTGAGTGCAGTTGAATGGCCTTGGATGCCACTCAAACTCGCCAATTGGCTTTGACGTTCCATCCGCAGCTCTTGCAAATCTTTTTGCGCTTTTGCCGCAGCTAAATTTTGCAAAGCTTTCTTCGCTGCTGCATCGAACTGTGCCAATTGCTCAGATAAGGCATCGACGATTTTCTGCAACTCATTCATATACTCTTGGGCATCGGCCTCTTCTTGAATCTCAATCGGTAAGCGTGCTTTGTTTGCCTCCAACTCATCGCAAAATAGGTTCACCGTCGCTTCCGAGATGCTGCCAGCAGCAAGACGTTCTGCCAAAGTCAAAGAGGCTTTCTCGTCGTTAGCGATCAATTCACGTAACTTCACCACGTCGGTATGTTCTTTGTTAAAGGATGAACGCGCAGCAGCGAGCTTTTGCGCCGTATCACGCAAAGTTTCAGCCAAACGATCGCGATCTGCTTCTGTTGCAGTCTCGGGATCAAAATTCGCAATGGCCTCAGAAATCTTATCGCCCAAAACGCCAAAATGTTTGCTGATTAAACGTGCAGTCAAACCCCAACCATTCAAATTACTCATGATGTGTCCTTTCAATACTTCTCAATAATAAAATTTAATGTGGACCATTCCACTTACTGCACGACCAATCGTTCGGTTTCGATTGGAATTCCTATCATGAAATCAACATAGATTCCGCGCTGACTGCGGTCACCATTTTCGCTTTCAACGATTTCAGTTGAGATCATCATCAATTCACGATGCTGATCCTGTTCCTGGCTTAATGCTCTGCTATACGGCATAAAAATCACTTGCTGCTGCAAACCTGAAGCGCCATCTGCGCTATCGATGCGTGTCTCTGTACCGCGATAGGGCGCGACAAACTCGGCATGTGGATCTCCCGTATCGCGTTGGAACAGAATGTGATCTTGATCCAGGAAAGTGGCCTGTAAGCTTTCCTCATCCCAGCCCATTTCTTCCAATTGCCAGCGCCACATGGTGTAGGTCAAATCGCCTAAGCCATATCCTGCCTCTCCAGAAAAGATCTGCTGATCTTCTTGCGTCTCTGGTATCAATCGACACAGGCGGCTGTAATAAGCCAGCTCTTGAATTTGATCGTTTGCATCGACGTATACCTGGATATACTTTTCAGCATGATCTTGATCGCCCCGCTGCAAGTAATAGCGATATAACTTACCGTCCAAATTGGTACGAATACGGCTGATGGCCACGATGATGGTTTCATCATCACTTGGCATCTCCAGTAAAGAACCTTGAGCTTGAGCGCGTATCATCGGCGTTTTCTGTAAGACCACTACGCTGCCGACGCGCGCCTTCAGCGGCAAATTGGCGTCCTCTCTTCGACCATCACTGTTTTGATGTTCCGCTTTGTTTTCAATTTGATCCTTGCCTATCCAACGACTGGCGTACGACCATGCATCTTTCCATGCCATCTCATTTCCTT
>CALKVB010000563.1 GCA_937996605.1 uncultured Oxalobacteraceae bacterium
GAGTCCATAAAAGACTCTAAGTTCGTCAGCAGATCTGCATTCGAGGTCGGCGCAAAAAACGGATTATTCGGCGTATGCTCCCACGATTCAAATGGAATAAGAATATCGCCGAGCTGGGTCATCCCACCATGAAAAGTCGTTCCATAGGCTTCAAACAACCATTTTTTCGCGATCGCACCAGCACCAACAACAGGCGCAGTTAAGCGCGCAGAAGACCGCCCACCACCGCGTGGATCTCGGATTCCATACTTATTCCAATAAGTAAAATCAGCATGCCCAGGCCGAAATGTGTCGACAATGTTGCCATAATCTTTACTACGCTGATCTTGATTACGAATCACCAGTGCGATTGGCGTACCAGTGGTTTTCCCCTCGTACACACCAGATAAAATCTCCACTTGGTCTGGCTCTTGACGCTGAGTCACATGACGCGAAGTACCAGGACGCCGACGATCAAGCTCAGGTTGAATATCTGCCTCACTTAATACCAAACCTGGTGGGCAACCATCGATTACACATCCAATTGCAGGCCCATGAGATTCGCCAAATGTTGTTACCGTAAAAAGAGTTCCGAAGGTATTGCCAGACATAATTAAGAATCAAAGTTAGAAAGAATTTCGTGTGATTCTAGCAGTCTTCGCCCTAACACACTCAAAAACACACAAGGAAATGAAAGTAAGACAAATAAAACTCTAGGAAATCTGAATATTTGCACCAAACCAACAGTCTAGTGACGCATTCTTGTTTTATACTGGCACGACAATATAAACAAGATCTTGAAGAAATTTAAACTTTGTGACGAGATCCCACTTACAAATCCGGAGCGCTTCAGCTAATGAGTGAATTGAATCAATCAAACGATGATGCATTGATCTTCATGGATGAACAGAGCGTTGATACATTAAGCGCTCACATCGCCAAAGCAAGCTGGCGTATCATGATTATCGATGATGATCCTGATGTCCACTCCGCGACCATGTTTGCCCTTGGAAATCTCGAGATCCAAAATCGCACTTTAACTTTCTTACACGCATACTCCGCCAACGAAGCTAGGGAAATTTTGGCGCGGGAACCGGACATTGCTGTCATTTTGCTTGACGTTGTAATGGAACAAGAAGATGCCGGGCTGAACCTCGTCAATTTTGTCCGAAAAGACCTTGGCATGATCGACGTCAGAATCATTTTGCGAACAGGTCAACCTGGATACGCTCCGGAAATTGACGCCATTCGAGATTACGACATCAACGACTACAAAACCAAATCAGAACTAACGCGAACCAAACTATACACAACGGTCACCTCAGCAATTCGGTCTTACGAGCAGATATGCTCGATATCAGCCAATCAACGTGGGCTTGAGTTTATTGTCAATGCTAGTTCTGAGCTCATGTCACAAAAAGGATTGCAGAATTTCTCGACTGGCGTGTTGCAACAGATATCGGTTTTATTGGGACGCAAAGTTGAAGGATTTGTTTGTAATCAAGCTGATGAGAATAAGGTTGCCAATGGTGTGGATGAACTATACGTGATTGCTGCAAGCCCACAGTTTGCTAATCTCAGTGAGAAAATGGCAGACAAAATTGAAAATCCCGCTATTACCAACCTAATTCAGTCGTCAATCGAACTTCGCAAGAACATTTATAAAAATAATTACATCGTATTGCATTTTGAAAACGACGCACATAAAAATTTAACCGTATTCCTCCAAACCAACATTGAAGTTAGCGAGCTAGACAAACGACTTCTAGAAGTCTTTTGCAGCAATATTTCAGTTGGCTTGAATAACGTAATGCTGACGAGTCGGTTGCATCAATATGCTTATTTCGACCCACTCACTGGCTTAGCGAATCGTCTTAAATTACTTCAAACACTAAACGAGACGCTACAAACTGCGCTCAAAGAAAATAGTGTTTTATCACTTGTTGATATCGATCATTTTGCCGAAACCAATGATGCTCTTGGCCACCAATTTGGTGATGCTCTACTATGCTCCGTCGCACGACGTCTGTTGGATCACTTTGGCACAAGCTGTCACCTAGCACGTGTTGGTGGGGATACATTTGCTCTACTTGGTGATCATGCGCAAGTAACACCTCAGAAGATTTTCAGTATCTTTCAACAAGCATTTGAAGTTGACAATCAAGAAGTTCAGTTGTCTGCCACTATTGGCTTGATCAAACTAAGTGGCTATGAAGGTGGCGGTTCGGACGCTTTAAAAGATACAAATATTGCGCTTAAACGAGCGAAAGCACATCAGCGAGCTTCTCATAGCTACTTTACAGTCGACATGGGAGTGGAAATTCGCGAACGCGTACGCATGATGCATGCGTTGAGAGCTGCATTCGAAAATGAACGATTATTTGTCGTCTATCAACCGCAAATTGATATGCGCACACAAACACCGGTTGGCGCAGAAGCACTTCTGCGTTGGAAAAATGAAGACGGTCAATTTGTTCCACCCGACCAATTCATTCCAATTGCAGAATATTCTGGTCTCATCGTAGACATCGGCGAATGGGTGTTGCGAAGTGCCTGTTTCGAACTCGTACATTTGCACAGCCTCGGTTTTACTGAATTCAAAATGGCCGTCAACGTGTCGCAAGCACAGTTCTCACATCCGCAGTTCCTCCAGAGTTTAGAAAGAGCACTGATTGATACTCGAGCACCCGCCAGTTGCCTTGAACTTGAAATAACGGAATCGATGGCGATGAACGATCCAGAAATGCTGATTAAAACGCTGCATCACATCAAGCAACTGGGTGTTCAAATTTCAATCGACGATTTTGGCACAGGCTTCTCATCACTCAGCCACCTTCAAAAATTGAATGTCGACAAACTAAAGATTGATCGTGCCTTTGTAAATGAAATCAACGATAAATCTGGTGAAGGCAGTATTGCCAAAATGATTGTGCAATTAAGCCAAAGCTTAAACATTAAGGTTATCGCAGAGGGTGTTGAAACTAAATTACAAGCGGATACACTGATGAGTTTTGGATGTCACTTAGCACAAGGCTACTTATATGCAAAACCAAAGACACAACTTGATCTACGTGCGTGGCTTGCGCAAGACCCTGAAAAATGGAAAGTTGTTTAATTTGCTTCCAACATAACGTCTCTCATAAGTTTCGCCATTCGCAAAAATAAACGTCAGCCTGGGATTTGATCGTTTTTTTGCATCCTACCCTATTGATTTGCCAATCCATCGCAAAATGCACGCGCATTTTGTCGAACCTCGATAAAGTATCGATGAATGTGTACATCGACATCGCAATAAATTCGTGTTCCAGCCAGCGACACTTTACAACAAAAAATTAGAAATCATGGATCCCCAAACAATCGAGAAACTCAAACTCTTCGCGAGCCAAGTATTTGCTGGATTAAGCATCGCATTTGATAAAACGGCAACATGGGTGGGCAAACTCTCATGGTGGAAGTTTTTTCTTTTTGCGATCTTACTTTTTATCTCGGGCGACATTATCCAAGACGCTTTGTCCCCAAGCGAAACGAGCACTAGTCATCGCAAAGCAAACTCGTCAAAAAAGACTCAAATAAAGAAAGATGGTGAAAAACAAACCATTAAGACTGATGACGCCAATTTTGAAATTGACAATACAGGAATACGCATCAAAAAGCCAGAGCACATGGCAAGTGGCAAACGCGTTGATATCAATGGAGAAGGCTGGCAGGTTGTTGATGAGCAGACCGCGAAAATTACTGAAAAAATTGAAGAAGGCACCAATCTTAATAAAGCGGAACCCAAAGACAACACCCTTCCTGGTATCACAATAGGTAAAGAGGATGTCCATATTCGTTTGCCAAAAGAACTGGCAAAAGAAATCCAAGCGGAGCTCGACAAAGCTAAAGCAGATGCTGCAGAGGAAGCGACGTCTGAAGAAAAAACAAAATCCTCTAAATGGTTCAAAAACTTCATCGCTCTCTTGGTATTCGGTCTATTTGGCATGAAAGCACTCATGGGCGGCAAAGTTCGTGCTGAAGAGCAAGCAAAGCTTGCCAATGCAACCGCCGAACGTGAAGCACTTTTACGGCAAGTAAGTGAAGCACAAATGCAAATGATGCAGGCTCAAGTAGAACCACATTTTCTATTTAATACTCTGGCCTCGGTCGAATACTTAATTGAAACTGACCCGCCTCGTGCTGCGGCGATGCAAAGAAGTTTAATTGCATACTTACGAGCTGTGTTACCACAAATGCGTGAAAACGCTGCAAAAACAAATCTTGGTCGTGAAGCCGATATCGTTAAGTCCTATCTTCAACTTTTGAAAATGCGAATGGAAGAACGCCTGAACATTGACTTCGTTATGCCAGAGTCACTTCGCTCAGCATCTTTCCCTCCAATGATGTTGCAATCCGTTGTGGAGAATGCGATCAAACATGGACTTGAAGTGAAGGCGGAAGGAGGAACTTTGCAGTTCCGCGCCGAAGTATTAGAAAATCGTTTGCGAGTTACAGTACGAGATGATGGCCTCGGTTTCGGTGCGGTGCCCAGCAATGGAACTGGCTTAGGATTACAAAATATTCGTGAGAGATTGAAACTCATTTACAAAGACAGCGGTCAATTAATTATTACTGCGAATGAACCAAGCGGTGTTTGTGTAACTATTGAGATTCCGTATGAAATTGCCAAATAAATAAATTAACGTTAAGATCAAACTCATCTCTACGAATGATAAAAGGAAATTTATGCCTACCGCGATTATTGCTGACGACGAACGTCTCATGCGAGATCAACTACGCTCGCGCCTTCAACAAGTTTGGCCTGACTTACAAATTCTCGGAGAAGCGAAGAACGGTGAAGAAGCGGTTCAATTAGTTGAGGAACACAAACCCGATTTAGCATTTCTAGATATCCGTATGCCGGCTAAAACTGGGCTCGAAGCAGCGCGAGAGATTGGTACAAAAGCACATATCGTCTTCATCACAGCCTACGACCAATACGCAGTCGAAGCCTTTGACCAAGGTGCAGTTGACTACGTTTTAAAACCGGCAGACCCTGAACGCCTAGGC